>JAFMDF010000572.1 GCA_017857395.1 Bacteroidota bacterium
TTATTGTTTAATATATTTATTATATTCTAGTTTCCAGAACTTAAAGAATTGCTGGTGATTGGGTAACAATATCCTTATTATTGATATGTAAAAAAGTTTGCTCCTGTAATAGTTGATTATAGGCCTCCCTAAAACTTCGGTTGCCTATTCTTGGCGAACCATAAACATAAACGCCTGCTATTTGAGACCCATTTTTAGCTAATCGGTAAGCTGCTAATTGAGCTAGCGCAGCGCCAAGGCTATGACCACATACAAATAGGCGTTTACTAGAATCAAAAGTACCTACAATCTCTTTTAGTTGATTCCAGACACTATCTAAAGCCTTTTTGAATCCTCTATGTACGCTTCCAACTCCACCAAAAGCTTCTGTTCTCAGGAATTTTAAATCCATAATTGCATCCCGTCCACTACTAGTGCCTCTAAAACAAACGACGAGGTGGTTCTCTTTTTCTACGACAAAAGCCTGTGTATCTGTATCTTTATCTGCTATCCAATGAAAGGATTGATAGCCCCAACCTTCCAATTGTTGCGCTACATAATTGGGCGTCAGATAAGCTAAATGGGCACAATCAGCTAAAATCATGGCATTCTCTAAAGAATAGGTCGTTAGGTCTTCCTTAAATTCAAAAGAGGAGGAAGGAATCACATCATCTCGTCCATACCGCACCCGATTAATAACTGGCCCGACTTCTCTTAAAGACCATGCCGCACTCCATCCTGGCACCGCATTCCATGCTGGACAAGGTATTTCTCTACCATCTAATTGCAAGAGCGAGGTACCATCCACATCTTTACCGACACCAACACTAAGCGTAGCCGCATAACGAGTTGCGGCATCAAAAACATCAAAAGGGTCAGCTCCTTCTTCTTCTGGAATTTGACCAGTTGTATTAACAAGATAATGTAAAAATACTTGGTCTATAAGCGTCGCTAATGCGGGGCTATTGGCTGACGCCTCTTTGAGTTTTCGCTGAAAGATAAGGAGCGTTTCCGCTAATTTTTTATTGGCGGCGTTGACGGTTAATAGGAAATGATTTTTATCGGGTTGGAAAGTAAACGCCCAAGTGATGTTGTGAATATCACTTCGGTGTAAATTTAATTGCCCCTCAAGCTTAGAAAGAGATTGTTGAATAGTTTCGTTTGTTGGCGTTATCATAATTAAAATGTTTGGTTAATTAGCAGAGCTACAAACATGCAATTTTTTTTGGTTTGTTTACTGGATTATTTATTCAAAAACTAGCATTATTTTGACAAGGTTGTTGAAAATAGAGGAGAGGGAGTAAAAAATAGGCACTTTGACACCTTGCTAAAGCAACGTGCCAAAGAACCTAAAACGTTTAGCTACTTACTGTTGACTATTCATTTTCATTTCCCTCAATAACAACTCCACATCCGCCATAAATTCCGTCACATCTTCCGCATCCGTCCCATCACAAAAAGCCCGAATATGCCGATTCGCATCCACTAATATCAAGCGTCCGCTATGGTCAAACCCGCCAGGCGCAGCTGGATTTTCTATAGCCACAGAAAAATAATCATCCGCAATGTCATAAATCTCCTCTTTCTCTCCTGTAACAAAATGCCATTTCTCGGTTGTCACATTCATGTTTGCAGCATATTTTTTCAATCGTTTGACGGTGTCATATTTAGTGTCAATAGAATGGGATAATAAAGACAAATTTTCCGCCTTTTCAAATCGGTCATATACCCGTAGCATCTGCTTTTTTACCTTTGGGCAAATGGTCGGACAAGAGATAAAAAAGAAATCGACCACATACGCTTTATTGGCAAAAGTGGCATTCGTGACGGGTTGGTTGTCTTGATTGACAAATTGGAAATCGGGCACTTGATGATAAATAGTGTCGCCTGATTCGGTAATATCTATATTCCCAATGATGGGTAAAGGTGGACGATTTTCTTTAGTACAACCAATAAGAAATAGGGCGATTAATAAGGTAATGGACATATATTTTTTCATGTTAATTTTTTAATTTAGGGAATTGTGGAATGTTTAATGGATAGGTGTTTGTCGCATGGAAATCGGCTGTTCCATTGGTGCGTCACAACTCAGAGCGTTGTGTTACTGTTGCCTCGAATGTAACACAGCTCTCTGAGTTGTGCCAAATCTCGTCCAAACTTTCAGCAATACTCAATTGTACAAGGGAATTCATTCGCCGATACGAATAAAAACCAAATTGAGTACTATAACCAAACTTATTAAAGGATAAAAAAAAGGCTAACATTCAGGTGGTTGGAAAATAGAAGTGAGGAAAGTTTGTGGGAAAAGCACAACTGCGTTTGTAGGTATTAAGTATTGTTCAAAATCAGTAGCAACAACTCGTTCGGGGAAGCCATCAAATAGATAAATCACTTTCTGATTTTGGTCAAGCAGCGTTCCTGATTGCTGATTTTTTTCTTGACTGTCTTGAATCGTTGCTTCCAAAACACAAATGGCAAAACATAATTCTTCGGGTGAAAAACGATTGATACAATTATTTTCTGTTAGATAATCTTGATTCGCTTTGAACAACCCATAAATCGCCAAGTCCTTCAAAGAGATGGAAAACATTAGAAAGGCAAGTGATAGGACGATGATTTTTTTCACTTAGCAAAAGTAGAATGTTTTATTTATAGAAAAAGGGATGAATGAAATTATTACACAAAAAGGAGAGAAGTTGGATGGAAGTCATTCATCTATTTATGTGCTTGGTATATCGACAATTAAATAAAAAGAAGGGTAAAAAGGCTAAATTAGAAATCAATTTTAATTATTCATTTTATCGAACCTAATGAAAGATAAATTTTTGCTTCCTTATGCTTTAGACAATAGAATTAACAATATCAAAGCATTTTTCTGGGCAGTTGGTGTATTACTGGCTATATCATTGATTTTCGTTTTAGGTGTTTGGATTGGTTTACCATTAAGTAGTCTTCTAATCTTTTTATTGACAAAAGGATTAGATAAAAAGGATGGAACTTTAGAGATAATTCAATATGATACACAAAGAGGAATAGCCTTACTGAAACAAAAAAAGACGAACCTAATTGAAGAAAAGCCCTTTAAAAATAAAACATTCAGTTGGCATTATGTGCATACTCCAATGGGTAAAGGGGGGACAACAAATGGAACTACTCATGTTAATAATATTGGCTTAAAATTAACTTGTTTTCTAGCTGATGGTAAGAAGGTAGGTTTTATAGAAAGTTTATATCCTTGGCAGGAGATACCTAAAGATTGGGAGTACGAATTATTTATAGAATCTACCTATGATGAAATAAAATTTGTCAGTAATTTGGAAAATTTTAAAACAAAAATAGAGGAATAACAGAAGAATAAGGGGAACTAGTGGTTTGCGCAAGAAGTTAGCGGCAGTTAATATTCTTCAATTTCTTT
>JAFMDF010000573.1 GCA_017857395.1 Bacteroidota bacterium
AATAAATAAGTCGCTTCCTCGTTACCAAAACCAGCATCAATATCTGCAATAATAGGCACAACATGGGTCTCAAAATTATCTATTTCGGCTTGAACATCTTCGCCAGCATCTAAGCGGCGGAACAAGTCGTTTAATGCTACGGCATCTGCTTGACGTAAGAAGGTATAAAGCTCTTCAATTAATTTGGGAACAGCCGTTTTTTCGTGCATCGATTGGTCAGGTAAAGGACCAAATTCAGAACGCAGTGCCGCAACCATCCAACCAGAAAGATATAAATATCGCTTGGCGGTAGTTCCATAATGCTGTTTAACCGCAATCATTTTTTGTTGCGCCACGAAACCATGCCAGCACCCTAAAGACTGGGTATAATTTGACGAATCAGCATCGTAAGCCGCCATATCTTTACGCATGATAGCCGCCGTATATTTAGCGATATCTAATCCTGTTTTGAAACGATTTTGTACCGCAATACGTGCGGCATTTTTGGTATTAATTGCCGCCCAAGTATTTCCATACTTGGCTTTAAGAGAACGTACCGTTTCGATTGCAGATTTATAAGTTGTCATAATAAATATATTTTTTAGTTTTTAAATAGTTGCTTTGAATGAATAGTATTAACGATGAATGAGGAATGATGAACGATAAATTTGTAATTTGTATAATTTATCATTTAACAATACTTTTCAGTACTCGTCTCGCTTCGAAAATATGGTACTTGACCGTGCCAACAGGTATTTGAAACTGTTGCGCAATTTCCTTTTGGTCATATCCTTGAAAGAATAATTGAAAAGCATTTTTATGAGGTTTCTTGAGACCAGTAATGGCATTTTCAATAAATGCTAGCCCCAAATTTCCTTCCCCTTCATTTATTACTTTTTTAGTTAATTGTACCATTTTCTTAGTATCGGTAGCGAATACTCGATACCGTTTTCGGCGATTGTATTGATTGATATATAAATTTCGCATGACCTGTATACTCCAAGTCCTGAAATTCTGATTTCTATCAAACTTTGCCTCCTGTTCTAAGATTCTTAAAATGGTATCTTGTGCTAAATCCAAAGCTTCCTCTCTAGAGGGAGCAATTTTTCTAGCTCGCTTGTATAAGAACTGTTGATGATTACAAATGAGTTGATTGATGTCCTTTTTCATAATCCTTAATTGAAAATGGGCAAAAGGGAAGGTATAAATGATAGTTTAACCTAATCAAACCTAAAATACTTACCCTTTTACGCCATCTATTATTAATGAGATAGAGAGAAATTTAAATGTTCCGCATTCAATCCTAAAAACTTTATGGAAGCGGGTTTTTATTTAATCCTCATCTGGTAAGAAGCCAATATAATCAGGCGTACTGGCATCGTAATTGGTAATGTTAGTCTCTTTCATGTGAATTAATTTTGATTGAATAAATAAATAGAATTTGGATATTATGCTGGCTATTTTTCAAAAGATATTTGCTTTTGAAAAGTAACTTAAATGCGTTGTTGAAGGCTAATAATTATCGGCTAAAACATTAAATGTCAAGAAAAATAGTGCAAGTTCAACTAATGTTATTTTTGATTTAAGTAATAATGAAATTAAACGATGTTCGTCAAAAAAAAACGCTGTAAACTCCATGTTCTTTGTCACGCTGTGATAAAAAAAATCAGTTACATCCTGAAAAACGAATTAGGCAATTAACTCATAAGCAGGCAAAGTTAAAAATTCAACAAATTCCTTATCCTTAACCAAACGGTCAAAAAGTAAAGTGGCTTCAGAGAATTTTCCATTATCAAAACGTTCCTCCCCTACATAAGCTTTCATCTTATCTAATTCTTCGGGTAATAATTGACGATATAAATCATAAGTAATCGCTCGACCATCTTCCAATTTTGCGTCATTATGAATCCATTGCCAAACTTGGGTTCTAGAAATTTCAGCGGTAGCAGCATCTTCCATTAAATGATAAATAGCCGCAGCACCATTTCCTCTTAACCAGCTTTCGATGTAAAGAATACCGACATTAATATTTTTCCGAAGCCCAGCTTCTGTGATAGTCCCAATTGGCGCTTTTGTTAAATCCGCTGCCGTAACTTGAATGTCTGCTCTTTTGACATGAATTTGGTGGGGCGTAGGCATGTGTTCATTAAAAACATCCATAGCCACTTTGACCAATGCAGGGTGTGCTACCCAAGTGCCATCATGCCCATTTTTTACTTCGGTTAATTTATCATTTCTTACCTTATCCATTGCTCTTTGATTGGCAGCGGGGTCGTTTTTAATAGGAATTTGTGCCGCCATTCCACCCATGGCATGTACGCCTCTTTTATGGCAAGTTTGGATGACCAATTGAGAATACGAACTCATAAAATGGGTACTCATGCCCACTTTTGCTCGGTCAGGCATGATGAAACCTGGTAGATTTCGGAATTTTTTAATGAAGGAGAAGATATAATCCCATCGTCCACAATTTAATCCAGCAGAATGGTCTCGTAGTTCATATAAAATTTCATGGAGTTCGAAACTAGCTAAAATCGTTTCTATTAATACTGTTGCTTTTATCGTCTTTTGAGGAATCTTTAATTTTTCCTGTGCAAAAACAAAAACATCATTCCATAATCGAGCTTCCAAATGACTTTCCATTTTAGGCAAATAAAAATAAGGGCCACTGCCTTGGGCGATTAAATTTTGGACATTATGAAAAAAGTACAAGCCAAAATCTACGAAGCCACCACTCATTGGTTCTCCATCAATACAAATATGTTTTTCTTCTAAATGCCAACCTCTTGGGCGAACTAATAAAGTAGCTGTTTGTTTATTTAACTGGTAATATTTTCCATTTTTAGGATTGGTAAAATCAATGGTACGGTCGATGGCGTCCCGCAGGTTAATTTGCCCTTGGATGTTATTATCCCAATTAGGCGTATTGCTATCTTCAAAATCTGCCATAAACATTTTAGCCCCTGAATTTAGGGCGTTGATGACCATTTTTCTATCAACAGGGCCTGTTATTTCCACTCGTCTATCTAATAAATCAGGCGGTAAAGTAGCTACCTGCCAATCACTTTCTCGAATGGTTTTAGTTTCGGGCAAAAAATCAGGTAAAATGCCTTTGTCTAGATCTGCTTGTCGAGCTACTCTTTTGGTTAATAAAGCTTTTCTTCGATGGTTAAAATTACGGTGTAAATCCTTTAAAAATTGTTGAGCAGCTTCCGTTAATATGGTTTCATAGCCTTCTTTAAATAGTCCTGAAATTTTAACTCCTTTAACAGCAGGAAAATTGGCAGTAGTTAAAGTATCCATAAGTAATTTTTTTAGACTTTGGACGGAAAGACGTTCAAAAAAAATAGGCAAAACTATTGCTTA
>JAFMDF010000574.1 GCA_017857395.1 Bacteroidota bacterium
ACTAGTAGCTCCTTTGCTGGAAATCGCAGCAAATTGAGGCGTATTAAATTCCTGTTCAGCTTTTAAACTGGCTAAAACAGTGGCATCAACTTTTGCCAATATCGCCGTTTTATTACCGATGGTAAAAGGATTTTGTTGTTGTGGGGCGACTTCTTCTGCTACCTTATCTTCTAAATAGCGTTCTATCTCTTTTAAACTGACGATGGCATCTCCATTTTTATCTGCCAACCCTTTCAAGCCATTGATTAAATGATAGGAAAAGCAACCCCTACCCTGCCCCCACTGTTCCCCTTCTACACTAAATTCATTGGGTTGACAAGACAGTATTTTTACCTCATTAGCAAATTGCTGCGCTAAGGCATTATTGGTTACTTGTGTTCCATTGGCGGAATTACCTGCTAATTTACCTGCTCTACAAGCATCCGTTATCATCGTAGTTTGCACGGCTTTCCCACTTAAAGTGGCAATAATAGATTGTAAATAAAAGATAGGAAAAGCACCTGCCATATAAACATTGGCAGGTGAATCATGCGTCAACAAGAAGCCATGCTGCATGGCTGTTTTCTTTTCTACATCTCCATGTCCAGAGAAATAAATGATGGCTTTATCTCCTTTTTCACTTACTTCCATTAACCATTCTAATGCCATTGCCATCTTACCCATCGTCGCATTTTCATTGGTCAATAGTTTAATATTTGTTTCGGGTAGATTGCCCCCTGCTTGGGATTGTAAATAATCCTTAAATGCTAGAGCATCTTTATCGGCATATTGGAGGTCAGGAATTTTTTCATTTTGGTAGTCGGAAATACCTATGATAACCGCACGAGTTATTCCAGTTTTAGCTTTTGCGGAATCAGTTGTTGGTTTTACGCCTTTTAGGTTTACAGTGGGGGTATCCTGACCAATTAGATTGGTCAGGATAGTCAAAAGGAATAGTATTATTGAAAAATATTTTTTCATTACAGATTATTAGGAACATCGCATTTAGGGCTAAATTACCTCATTTTGATGGAATAGTTATTTCCATCTGTGTAATCCACATCATACCCGCTTCCATCAACATAAATCTTTCGTAGTTTACAACCACTGACCCATTCTAAAGTAACTTCCCCATCACTATCTGTATAAAAACTTCGGCCACCAACACAAGAAATACCTCCTGAAACTTCGGTGGAAACTTTTACACTTCTTGCTGGAGCACCAGAACTAGTCGTCACATAAACGGTACAGGAATTTCCACCCATTTCAACAGTTGTTTTTGCGGGCGTAAATGCTACGGAAAGAGAAAATAACAAAGTTGCCGTTAGGAAAAAGAAAACATTTTTGATAATCAAATTCATTGTAAATAATTTTTTAATTAAAATAGTATAGTCAACAATGAATTGCAGTTTAGCTGAAAGGTTATCACCTATAATTTTATTTTTTATAAAATATTTTTTCCTAATCAAAAAACAGCTCTTAAATAACTTGTTTTCAAAACCTTACATTACTTTCTTCTCCACCAAAAAAAGAATACCAACAAACCAATAAGTCCAATAAGTCCAAATTTCCAAGTCCAACTATCACTAAATTCAATCATCTCCATATCGCCAATCGGAATAAACGCCGCCCAAAAGAATGGATGCGCATTATGGGAATAATTCTCAATAAAATCCAATTTCGCTTGGCGAAGCGCCGCATCTTTAGGCTGACCATCTTTTAGATATCCATAAAATCCTTCCATGATTTCTTTGGTGCGATTATCATTGATACTCCATAAAGTAGTGACAATACTTTTTGCCCCAGCATAAGTAAATCCCCTAGCCAAGCTAATAATCCCCTCCCCTTTCTGTAGTTCGCCAATTCCTGTTTCGCAAGCACTCAAAACCACCATATCCGCATTTAATGCCAAATTGTATAAATCTCGATTATAAAGCCTAAAATCCGTAGTTTCTTCGGTATCCGTAAAAGCTAGAAAAGCATAATCACCTGTTTCATCATTCGCTTTGCCATGCGTCGCTAAATGGACAATTTTTGAATGGGTGACATTTTGAATAAAATTAGCTCTAGTCGCATCCATTCCTGTAAATAAATTGCCCCCAATTAATGCCTGAATAGCCGTCACTTCGGGAATATTATATTCCAATGGAGACAATTCTCCTCTAACTGCATCTACGTCTCGTACAAAAGCGACTTCCTGTTCCCCTTCAAAAGTAGGCGCAAAAGCAACAAAGTCATTGGTGGCTTTATGCGTAAATTGCTTTTGCTGCATCTCTAATAAAGAAGTAGCCGAATAAGCATAACTAATTTGAAAATCATTAATCAAATAATCATGTGCGCCAAATAAAGTCGCATCTTCTGGTTGCTCGCTAATTAGCACATCAAAAGGAATATAACCCAAAATACCATCTGGAATAATAATTAATTTTTCGTTGGCTTCATTGGGTTGAATAATTGGCGCAATCAGTTTTTGATGTAACTGATAGGCGATGTCAACTAAATCTTGGGCATATTTTTTAGCTTCGTCGTCAGAACGGACTTTTTGGAGAAATGGTTTATAAATGCCTTCTCTTAGTTGTTTTGTCCATTTGGCTAAAGGGAAATCTAGGGGAATTTTCTTTACACTTATGGCTGCTTGTCCTTTGGCAATTTTGAAAATATAAATGGTGCTATCTCCTACAAAGTATTCGATTAAAGCGCCTTTTATTTGGTTTTGAATAGTGGCAATCGTTGGTAATTCGGTTACATATTTTGCTTCGTGGTATTTTGGATAATTTTGTTTAAGGGTGTCGGTTAGTTTTTCTAAGGCTTGATTTAATTGTATTAAGTCATTATTCAAGATATTGGCATCTGCTTCTTTTAGGAAAAGTGCTTTTTCTTTTTGTGCAATTTGTCGTTTTAGGCTATTTTCTTTGTCTAATAATTCACTTGGTACATCGGTCGTTTGTCTTGCTTGTGCTTGTTGTAGCGCATCCATTAATATGATGGACTTGGATTGTTCGGCTAATTGGAAAGCTTGGGTGATGTATTTTTTATCTCCTGTTTGTGTGTATAATTGAAGTATCGTTTCTATGGCATTTTCAAAGATTGGTTTTGATTTTTTGGAGAGGAAGGATTTGGATTCGTCGGATTGGTAGTCTGTTCTTATTTGGTTGGTTAGAGTGATGATTTGTTGGATAGTTGTCTTAATAGAAGTAATCGTGTACTCATTTTTTTTAGCAATTTTTAATATACTCAATTTATCATTGAGAATAATTACTAATAAAGACTTGTCTAGAATAAAATCGTTTTTATTTAGACTTATAACGCTAGGTTCGCTCAAATTTTTGATTAATACATAAATTACACGAAATAA
>JAFMDF010000575.1 GCA_017857395.1 Bacteroidota bacterium
TTTTTTAAATACAATTGAGCCATATGTATAAATCCATATTTTAAATGAAAGGTGCCAGCCATTTCTGAAGCTAAAGCTTCTATACCCAAAAAGTTATTCCGCTGTGCAGCATTAATGGCTTTATTATAATAATGCTGAGCATCTTTAAAGTTTTTATCCATTTGGTGATAGGCTGCTTTAAGTAAATAAGCATGGTGCTGGTGATTCATTGGGGTTTGCTTGCCCCATTTTTCAAATTGTAGAACATTTTTTCGGATAAATTTTAGAGCTACTGTTTTACCCGCTTCAAATAAATACAAGCTGTTTATATTATCATAGAATTTATGCATTGGGAAATGAAATAAATTCGCAAAAACCTCATGATTTTCCCTAAGCTTCTTTAGATATTTATCTGCCATTTCATATTCTCCCATCAAAAAATAAGTAATGGCTTTAAACAAATAAAAGGAATGCACGCCAGAAGTATCCTGAAATTTCACTTGCTGAGGGAACAAAATTGCTTCCTCATAAAATTCACCATCAAATATTTTTCCATCATAATTTGGATTAGTTATATTCGATAAAACTTGAAGATAAAGTCTCATTCTAAGGGTAATTAATTCAGATTTCATCTGAGTCATGGTCTTAAGATAAGCTTTGCCTTCTTCTACTGTTTCTGGGAGGTTTCTTCCACAATAAAAAGAATGAAAAGTTTTAACACTCATGGAGATAGCAGTCGACTCCCAATCTCCTGTTTCCAAGGCAACTTGAATCGTTTTATCCAAACCAGATAACGTTTCTTGAAGGGCTACTTTATGATGTCGAATTAAGGTATTGAAAGGCATGCTTGTTTTAGCATTTGGTTCTTTACATAAATCCATAGCCAATTGTCCAAACTTATAGCTATTATCAACATTACCTGTTATTCTATAAAGAATTAAGGCATAGCCAATATATCCAATCCTAGTTTCTGGTGAATTCCCATATTTTAGAGCGAGTTGTATATACCGAAAGGCCAAAAGTGCCATTAATGTAGGTTCTTTAATTAGCAAAGGATAACCTACACTTGCAATAATCTTAGCAGCAGCATTGGCGCTTAGTTCTTTAGAGTCTGGCAGCGTTCTCAATTTTTGAATAGAGACATTTCGCAATTGCCATTTTATTTTTATAAAACCCAAAAGCAATCGTAGTTTACTTACTTTTCTTGGACAATTGATACCTAACTTATTCAAAAGCCCGACTGCAATACCGATGGCTTCTTCAAGTTTTTTCTGAGCGGTAAGGGTAAAAAATTTGTATTCCCAAACTTTTATTTGCTCAATTACATTAGAGGTATTATTAATGACTGCTTCAAAATACAACTCCATTTCATCAAGGTTTCCTGTTAAGTAGCTGGTAGCTACTAATTCCTCATATAGTGTCAGGGTTGTTTTCGGATTTTCATTCCAGGCATTTTCAGGGGAATCTATTAATGTCAGCGCTTCCTTTAAATAATTATAGGCGGTTGTAAAAGCAGCCGATTTTTTCGCTTTTTTGGCGGCGATTAGGTTGAGTTCTACTAATTCAAGCTTGGTGGAGTAATCCGCTACTAATTCAATACCCTTATTAATGTGTTGTACAATATCGAAAATCGTCTTAGGCTTTTCATTTTCCCAATCTTTTGGGATATTTGCTAATAATATGCGTCCAATTTTAAGATGTACTTTTTTCTTTTCATCGACTTTAATCAAAGAATAAGCTGATTGTTGAATTTTGTCATGGACAAAAAAGAACAGCGTTTTTTCAGTATTGCTTTCTTGTATTACTTCTTTTTCTGATAAAAATAAAGCAAACTTGTAATTATTGCTTTTGGGTTGAATGAGATGCTCTTTAATTGCTACTTGGAGATGATTAATCAATAAGGTGGCAGGTTGCTCAGAAATTAAGGCTAAAGTTTTTAGGTCAAATTGGTTACCAATACAAGCTGCTAATTTAAGTGCATTTTGAGTTTCTTTAGGAAGTTTTTGAATTTTTTGCACCAATAAATGAACTACATTATCGGTGTACTCTAAATCTCTTATCGTCTCTAAATCCCAAATCCATTTTCTTTTATTTGTCGGCTTATTCGTATTCGGAAATTGATAAGTTATAAGATTGTTTTGGTATAGTTCAGTTAAAAATTGATTCACAAAAAAAGCATTACCTTGAGTCTTTTTATAAACCAAATCAGATAAGGCAATACAATGTTTTAGCGAACAATTTAAAGAAACTCCAACTAACTGATGAACAACATCCGCATCTAGGTTACCGAGTTTAATAGATTGAAAATTAGTCGTTTTTTTATTTAGCGCCTTTAAAAAAAAATCTAAAAGGTGGCCTTTTTCTACTTCATTATTTCTGTATGCTCCAATGAATAAAAGGTGGTCTATTTCTTGGTTCAGTAATATATCTTGGATTAGGTTCAGAGAGGCAGCATCCACCCATTGCAAATCATCAATGAACAGCACTAAAGGGCTTTCGGCTTGAGCAATACCTTTTATCAAGCTGCTAAAGGCATAATTCAAGCGATGTTGTGCCTCTTCACCACTTAATTCTGCTATTGCCTTTTGTGGGCCAATGATTAACTCAAGATTTGGAATAACATCCGTTAACACTTTCCCAATGTCTCCAAGTACAGCCGTTATTTTATTTTGCCATCTTTTTAATTCCCTAGGGGTCAAGGTCAGTAATTGGCTAATAGAGTTATCAAACGCCTGAATAAGGGCATAATAAGGAATATTCTTTTGAAACTGATCGAACTTTCCTTTCACAATAACCCCTCCCTTGGCAATAATTTTTGGATACAATTCTTTTACAAGGGTAGATTTTCCTACTCCAGAATAGCCTTCTATCATTACAATTTGAGTCCCCTTTTGCTGGATTTCTTCGAACGCTTTCAAAAGTAATGCTAATTCAACCTTTCGTCCATAAATTTTTTGTGTGATTTGAAAAACACTTCTAACGTCTTTTTGTCCTAGCGTAAATGTTTGAATATTTCCGATAGTCTGAAAATCAAGCAAACATCTTTTTAAATCCTCTTTCAGTCCAAAAGCTGATTGATATCGGTTTTCCGCATTTTTAGCTAAAAGCTTTGATAAAATAGCTTTAAATTGACTGTTAAGATAAGTAGGAAAGTTTGGTTGTTTTGCAATATGAGCATGCACCCAACTAATAGTATCCTGCCCCAAATAGGGCAATTTACCAGTTAACATCTTAAAAAATAGAACCCCAAAAGAATAGAAATCTGTCCGATAATCAATGACCCGATTCATTCTTCCCGTTTGTTCTGGAGAAATATAGGCGATATTACTTTCTAATTGGGCGAGATTTAAATGG
>JAFMDF010000210.1 GCA_017857395.1 Bacteroidota bacterium
CTAGTGATTAAAATAATTGGAGCAAAGTTAAGGATTTAATTAAAATTTCATTTTCACACCCATTACTAATGTTTGATTGGTTGTTACATTTCCTTAAAATACCTTAAAATTTAATTCCTCTACCACTTCAAGTTTCTACGATAAAAATTAGACTTTCTCTGACCAAAAAGATGAATGGAAACATCTATACAAAAATAACTATGTCAAAATTATTTTATAAATTAGAGATCATTTCATTGAGAGAAGAGAAACAGGCATCGCCAAAACTAACAAATAGTAGTTTAGGTCTCTTTTCTTTACTCTCTGCTCTCTTTTCTAAAATTTATTTTAAAATGCACTATTGAACAAATATTTTTTCACCTAACTAATTTTACAATGTTTAAACAAAAACTGAACAAACACTCATCCCCCTTATTCCAAAACCGAAAACTTTTATTACCCTTAATTTTTTTAGGCCTTTTCTTTTTTAGTTTCTCTTCAACTGCCCTTGCGCAAGGAAGTGAGGCTTGCGAAGGCATCGTGGTAAATGGTGTTTTTAATGACGACCCCAATAGCGATTATTTTCAAGGGATTACTATTCAACATTTAGATGCCCCTATCCAAATCATCAAAATTTATAACAGCAATTGGGAACGTATTGAAGAATGTTCGGGCGATTGTACTTCCCTCTCTTTTTATGAAACGGAAGCAGGTAAATACTTTGTCCAAATCCAATTATATAATGAAAATTGGGAATGGATTTGCCAAACGGATAATATTGAAGTAATGGTACCGAGTGATGGTAACAATCAAGATTGTCAAAATATTACCATCAGCGGTGTAAATGAATCTGATTTTAAAGGTATTATCATTGAAAGACCCTTATCACTTACTAATATTGATTACAAAATTTTTAATAGTAATCAAGAACTATTGATAGAAACAGGTGCTGGTACAAGCACCCGCATTACTTTTGAAACAGCGCCAGGCAAATACTATGTAGCCGCTGCTTTATATACAATTCCAAGAATTTTTGGGGAAGAGCGGCAGCTAATTTGTCAAACAGGACAAATAGAAGTCGATGTGCCTGCTGTTGATTGTCAAACCTTTATTTTAGCTGCTAAATTTCCAGCGATTGTCAAACCCGGAGAAACCATCAATTTGGAAGCAACGGTGCAAAATAATAGCACGACTGCTAGTGAGCCTTCGACAGTCGGGTTGTACCAACTAAAAGGAGGGAACCGATTTTTCCCAAGTCCACAATTGATTGCGGAGACCCCAATTGCTAACCTTGCTCCAGGAGAAATTAAAAGGTTTTATTTCTCGGCTACTTTGCCCAATCCTTTATGGAATGTCCCTTTTTACCCAATTGGAGAAGAAAGTTTTTCCAATAATTTTGTCTTACTAACCAAAGAAAATGCAGATGCTATAAGGGCGAATAATTGTAAATTCCCTGTTGATTTTACTGTAAATTATCCTAATGTGGATTTGGCATTAAGTTTAGAGAATAATCAGGGTTGTATTGATGATGAAGGTTTTTTGCTAACAGATTTGAAAGTGACTAATTTAAGTAGCATTACCGCCAAAGCACCAATTTATGTGGATTTAACAAAAGACTGTAGCTTTGGTAATCCCGATGTGGCTACCTGTAAAGTACATAAATCCAATAATCGAGCTTATGCGATTATTCAAGAATATTTAGCCCCAAATCAGTCTATCATTATTAAAAAACCCTACAAATTACCGGGGACTTACTTTACCGAATGGACGATTACCGCCAATGTGGATGCCCTTGGTTCTTCCATTGATGACCCTAATGAAGACAATAATAGGGTGACTACTACTTTTTTAAGGACAGAAGATTGTGGAGGAATTAACCCAACACCTGATTGTAATAATATTGAAGTTATCGCAACACCTTCTGCCGAAAGACAAGGGACTGTTCAGATATCTGGTTTAAATGCACCTATTGAAATCGTAAAAATTTATACGGAAGGATGGCAACTAGTCTATGAATGTAGTGCCGACTGTCCTGACCAAATAATTTATAACGCCGAAGTAGGTAAATACATCGTCCAAGTTCAAATGTATGACGCCGACTGGAAATGGATTTGTCAAACGGAAAATATTGAGGTAGAAGTTGAATTTAATTCGGACTGTGCTGCGAATTTATTAAGGGATGAAGATGGCGACGGCGTTTGTGAAGGATTCGATTGCGATGATAATGACCCAAATATAGGCGAAAGGCAAGCTCAAGGAACCGTTTGTGATGATGGGGATTCAACTACGAATAATGATGTCATTCAAGCGGATGGATGTACTTGCAAAGGCACACCCGATACTGGAAATCCAAGTTGTGACGATGTGCAAATAAGTACCATAGATTTAGAATCTCCCATCTTTGGAAAAGTACCGTATTTAATCTCTGGTTTAACCGCCCCCATTGAAATCGTCAAAGTATTCAATCGAAGGACTTATGAAAAATTATTTGAGTGCAATAATGATTGTGGAGATAACTTTAGTATTGAATTACAAGAAGGCGAATATGTGTTACAAATTCAAATGTACACGGAAAACTGGGGATGGATTTGTGGCAAAGACATCGAATTTGATGTGATTACAACTGACCCACCCAATTGCGATTTTTTGTCAACCATAAATTTTGATAATTTATGTACGGATTGTGTCTCAGAGGTAGCTGTTTATCAATTGGGCGGAACACCTTATTATGCTTTTTTAGCCGATAATATTAATTGTGCTGATGCGCAAACCATTGTTTATACCTGTGATAATGGCAGTCAATTTTGTGTAGATGGCGGCATTATTGGGTCAACTGAATGTGCTGATTTTTTTGCGGCAGCTCAAAAGATTCAAATCGTTTGGACTAAAGCGGAGAATTGCGCTGCTTGTATTTGCACTCAAGAGATTGACCCTGTTTGTGGTAGCGACGGAGTAACTTATGGCAATCCATGTTTAGCAGAATGTGCAGGCGTTATTTCTTGGACAAGAGGTGAATGCCCAACAACTACACCAGATTGTAGCAAAGTCACCGCTAAATTCCAACAAGGTTTACAAGACACTTATGAAGGTTTGGGCGTAGAAGGCTTAAATGCACCGATTGAAATTGTAAAAATTTACGATGCCGATTGGAATCGAGTTTATGAATGTTTTGGTAATTGCGAAAACCCAACTGTTCTTCCCTTAAGCGACCTTAGTCCAGGACTTTATAGAGTCCACGTACAAATGTACACAGCAGATTGGCAATGGATTTGTGAAACGGACTTTTTAGAGGTGACCGTACCTGAAAATGCAGGGTCTAGGGCTGGTGGAAATTTTATTAATGAAAAAATAATTACCCTATTTCCTAATCCAGTTCAACATACTTTGAGTTTAAAGACGACTCCATTCCAAGGCAAAAAAGGGCGTATCCAAATTTTCAACACTTTTGGACAACAAGTAGCTAATATTCCAGAAAAAAAGTTCAATCAAACTTATGAAACGATAGATATTAGCAACTATCAGAACGGTTTGTATCTTATGACGATTAAGATGGAGAATCGGCGAGTTATTAGTAAGCATTTTTTGGTGGAGAAATTGGAATAACTAGGATATAATAATTTAAAATAACAAAAAAAGAGCGAGTATAGTATTAATTAGAATAACCCCAAAATGTCGTTTGTAAGTTCACCCAGACTAATAATATTTAATTGTACTAACACACTCTTAATTTCTCCAAGCCAACGAGGGCTTGGAGTTTTTTTTATTATATAACATAAACACCATCAGCTATATACTAAAAAGCATCTATTAATCGTAAAGCATGAATGAGTTAGTTCACGGAGAGGCCGCAGAGTTCGCAGAGCTTATCTAAATTAAGCGTTTCTCGAAAATTATTATCCAAATCGTCCTACACTACCCTATTTTCTGACCAAATTGAGATTAGTCCAAAGCAAACATCTGGGCTTTTTTGGGTATTAAATAAAGATAAGCGTGGTTTTATGCATGATGGTTCTGACCTTGGCGTGATGACCATTGTTGCTTATAATAAAGAAAAAGGAGTTGGTCGAATTTTCTTTTGTAATTTAGATGCAGCGGAAGAGAACATGGCACCTATTATTGGAATTTGGCGTGCATTGGGACAGCAGGATTGGACAGAAAACTAAGAAAAGTAATTCTTGCCACCGCTAATCCAAAGAAACATTCCTCAACCGCAAAGAATTCATAATAACAGAAACCGAACTAAAACTCATAGCCGCCGCCGCCAACATCGGCGATAATAAAAGACCGAAAAAAGGAAAAAGTACTCCTGCTGCAATCGGTACGCCCAAGGTATTATAGATAAAAGCAAAAAACAGGTTTTCTTTGATATTTTTCATCACGGCATGACTTAGATTTTTGGCTTTGACAATCCCTTTTAAATCGCCTTTTACCAAAGTTACTTCTGAGCTTTCAATCGCCACATCTGTACCTGTACCCATCGCAATACCTACATCTGCTTGTGCCAGCGCAGGCGCATCATTGATACCGTCACCAGCCATTGCTACTATTTTCCCCTTTGCTTGTAAGGCTTTGATAAAATCGAGTTTGTCCTTTGGTAGAAAATCTGCTCTAAAAGCTGCTAGACCAAGTTGTTCGGCAACCGTTTTTGCGGTATTCGCATTATCTCCTGTTAGCATAATGACCTCTATCCCTTGTTTTTGTAAAGCCATAATTGCCTCCGCACTCGTCTTTTTAATGGCATCTGAAATAGTCACAAAACCCAACACTTCTTCGTCTACTGAAATATAAGAAACGGTTTTACCTTTTTTTTGCTCAGCAATCACTTCGTTATCTACTGCTTCCGATACAACTGCTTTCACTTGTTGCATTAGCTTTTTATTTCCTAGGGCTACTTTATGATTATCAATCGTACCGATGACCCCTTTACCTGAAATCGATTCAAAGTCCTTGACTTCTTGCAAATTTATATTCTCTTTTTCGCTATGTTTTACAATTGCTTCTGCTAGTGGATGTTCGCTGTATTGATTGAGGGAGGCGATGTATTGCAATAAAGGTAGCGTTTTGTCTGAGATGTTCACTACTTTTTCTACAGAAGGTTTGCCTTCCGTTATCGTTCCCGTTTTATCGGTAATTAATACATTTACTTTATCCAATTTTTCTAAAGCTTCGGCATTTTTGATTAAGACGCCATTTTTTGCCCCCTTCCCTACGCCAACCATTACAGACATAGGTGTAGCTAAACCTAAGGCACAAGGACAAGCTATAATTAGTACAGCAATCGAATTGACGAATGCATAAACCATCGCAGGATTAGGGCCAAATAAGTACCAAATTATAAAAGTGAGTAGCGCAATTCCTATGACTATTGGTACAAAATATTTTGAAATTTTATCCGCCAATTTTTGTATTGGTGCTTTGGAACGACTGGCATTATTGACCATTTCAATAATTTGCGCGAGCAAAGTTTCAGAACCTATTTTCTCGGCTTGCATCACAAATGATTTTGTACCATTTATCGTTCCAGAACTCACTAAATCACTTACTTTTTTATCAACAGGAATCGGTTCACCTGTAATCATCGATTCATCTATGCTACTTTGTCCTTCGGTAATTACCCCATCAACAGGTACTTTATCACCTGGTTTGACTCGCAATAAATCGCCCTTTTTAATATCGTGAATGGAAATAATTGTATCCCTGCCGTTTGGTGTGACCAAAACGGCTTCAGTTGGGGCTAATTTGAGTAATTCTTTAATTGCCCCGCTAGTCTGACTATGTGCTCTAGCTTCTAAAAGTTGTCCTAATAAGACTAAAGTGATAATGACTGTTGCGGCTTCAAAATAAACGAAGACCGTCCCACTTTCAGTTTTAAACTGTTCGGGAAAGAAACCAGGGAATAATAACGCAACTACGCTGAATGTCCAAGCAACACCTGTCCCAATTCCAATCAAGGTGAACATATTTAAATTCCAAGTAGTAATAGATTTCCATGCTCTTTCAAAAAACATCCATCCAGCATAAAACAAGACGGGAAAGGATAATACTAGCTGTATCCAATTCATCGTATGTTGAGAAAATAACTTAGCTAAAGGATTTCCTGGAATCATTTCTCCCATGGCCATCAAGAAAATCGGCACCGTAAAAAAGATGGCTATTTTCATTTTTTTCAATAACTCCTGATAGGTTTTATCTTCGGTTGCTTCCGTTGGTTGCATTGGCACTAAATCCATTCCACATTTTGGACAACTCCCTGGCGCATCTCTAATAATTTCTGGATGCATAGGGCAAGTATATTGAGCCGAGGTAACTAGTTTAGGCTGTTCTACTAAGTGCATACCACAAACTGGACAATCACCAGCTTGATTATATGTTTTTTCTCCTTCACAATGCATCGGGCAGTAAAAAATACCATTTCCATCTTGTTTGTTGAAATGGCTTGGCTTGGAATGTTTATCTTTTTCTCCTTTTATTCCAATGGTATAATGCAAACCTGCTTTGACCAGCGTTTCCTGTAATTTTTCGACCGCAATGTGGGAAGACATTACTATTTCAACCGTTTCTTTTTCTAAGTCAGCGCTTACTTTTTGAACAGCGTCTAAATTACCTAAAGCACCTTCAACGCTGTTTTTACAACCGTTGCAAGTCATACCTGATATTTGATAAGTATGTGTCATATCTTCTATTTTAAAATAAGGGATAGCTTTATTCAGATTAATTAAATGAAGTGGTATCGACTTTTCTGGCATAAAGTTACTAGGAAAAACCCTCTAAATAGCTATGTAATTCCGATTTAATTTTATGAAATTTTGACTTTATACCTCATCTAAAAACTGGCGATTTCCATCTTGCAAATTTTTAAAAGCTGAGGGAGACATTCCTGTTACCTTTTTGAATTGACTAGACAGATAAGCAGCACTACTATAATTCATCTGAAAAGCAATCTTCGAAAGTGTCATTTCATTATAGGTCAATAACTCTTTTACTTTTTCTATTTTTTGAGCAACGATAAATTTCTCGATAGTTCTGCTTTCTACTGTAGAGAATAACCGACTCAAATAAGCATAGTCGTAATGTAATTTTTCGGCTAAAATCGTAGAGAAATTGACTAAGGGTAATGCTTCTTTATAGTGAATTTCTTCTATAATAATAGACTTTATCTCATTGATAATTTGAGTCTGTTTGTCAGCTAATAATTCAAAGCCTTTTGCTTTGAGTCTTGTTTTTAGTTCCTGTTTTTGGTTAGAGTTGATTGTTTCTTTGAGTGTTACTTTCCCTAATTCTATAGTGGTAACAACTAAATTTAGTTCCTCGAATACACTTTGAACGGATTCAATGCATCGAGGACAAACCATGTTTTTTACCATAATATTTTGGTTCATATTTTTAAATTTAAGGCTTTTATTTGCATTTTTATTAGTACTAATGTTTGCTGATAAAATCTATTTATTTGATAAATATAAAAACCAAACATGACCATAAATAACGGAAACAATGAAGAATAGGGCTAAAGAAAGGAGTATTTCTTTAAGCATAGGTGCAAATCCATAGTTATCTCCGTAGATTTGTTGTAAACCCAAGATTACAATTGTCCACTTTTTTTCAGCATGATACAGGGAATGACTCTAATAATCTCAACTTTAGATTTTCTTGGGAATATTAGTCACGCTCTTTTATTTATCTCGTCTACAACCACCTGAATTTTGAATCTCCTTTGATGGAATGGCAACTCGAAAATCAGGTGATTGGTAAAATAAGCTACTTGCGACAATTTTAAATTTTATAGATTAATGAAAAATCACTTCCAAACATGGTGGATAAACTGTTTATTACTAGGACTAATTTTCAGTTGCAATTCTCCAAAAGAAACGACAACCTCGACCAAACCCAATATTTTATTCATCTCTATAGATGACCTCCGCCCTACACTAGGCGTTTATGGGGATTCGATTGCGGTTACGCCGAATATTGACCGTTTTGCTAATGAAGGTACTACCTTTAGGCAAACTTTCTGCCAAGCAGCGGTTTGTGCGCCTTCTCGGGCTAGTCTGATGACAGGTTTGCGACCCAATTCGACTAGAGTGTGGCACTTAGGAGATAAATTTAGAGCCATCAATCCCGAAACAGTAACGATGCCGCAATATTTTTCCAAATTTGGATATCATACGGTCAACCTTGGTAAGATTTTTCATAATTATATGCCCGATTCCATTTCATGGGATGAACCCGATTTGCGCCCGAGTCGATACCTGCAACCCGATTGGTTAGGTAGAGATGGAGAAACTTTTTATATCAGCGAGGAAGTACAAAAATCGCAAGTCATTAAAAGAGACTCCTTATTAAAACTAAGACCCATTCGCTACGCAGATGGCTGGAATACGGGGCCAGCTTGGGAGGCGGCAGATGTACACGATACGCTTTATTATGACGGGGCGCAAAACGAATTAACTAAAAAAACGCTTTCTAGGTTGGTAAAAATGAATCAGCCATTTTATATGGGACTCGGTTTTTTTCGACCACATCTACCCTTTACGGCGCCTAAAAAATATTGGGATTTATATGACCCAGCCGAAATCCCCTTGGCAGCGAATCCAGATGTACCTGAGGGGGCGCCACTTTTGACGATGAATTCCATGTACGAGTTGCGGCATTATGATGGATTTGGGCATATTGGGCATCCCACCTCCGATTTTAGAATGAGTGAAGATACCGCACGAATTTTAAAACATGGTTATTATGCAAGTGTAAGTTATGTCGATGCGCTATTAGGAGATTTGTTTACCCACATGAAACAATTAGGAATTTATGAAAATACAATTATTATCGTCTGGGGCGACCACGGTTGGAAATTAGGCGACCATAATAGTTGGGGTAAAATGACCAATTATAATATTGATTTGCAAGTGCCTTTAATGATTCGGTATCCGAAACAAACGAAACGAGGCGCACAAACTTTTGCCCTTACAGAGTTAGTGGATATGTTTCCCACAATCTGTGAATTGGCGAATGTACCTATCCCCGATTATATGGAAGGTAAAAGTCTAGTTCCTTTATTACAGAACCCTGAAATACCGTGGAAAAAAGCGGCATTTAGCCAATTTCATCGCCGCCCCAAGGTTTCAGCAGATGGCAAAAGATATATGGGCTATTCTATAAATACGGTAGATTATCATTACATTGAATGGTACGATTGGCAGCCTAAAAAAAGCATTAAGGGAGATTTTGTAACCGCAGAATTATACCATCGAAAAAAGGATCCACACGAAACGATAAACATTGCACAAGATGCAGTAAATTCGGAGGTGGTTCAGCAATTATCGGCACAGTTGGCGGCTGGTTGGGAAGCGGCAATGAAATTTGAATAAAAAGATAGGCATCATTCTTTCTGGCGGAAATCTAGATTTAAATAAATTGCCATTTTAATTTACTACGCACCAATATAAAATAGACAAAAAAAACTTTATCTGAGATAAGTAATTGTGCTAAGTTAGATTTTTATTCTTTGGTTATTGAGCGGAGATATTTTCCTTTAGTAGGTCAACAAACCTCATCAATGGCTTTGATTGCAATTCGTTCTTTAGGGTAGCGATGTACCATTTACGTTTTAAGCCTAATTTTCCAAGCTTAATCATCTTAATTTTATTAGGGTCAAGGTAAGGTTTAATTAACCACTTAGCCATAACAGTAATTCCCAATCCTTCATTAATCATTTCTAAGACGGCTTCCGTTAGTTGAATAAACATCACTTTCCTAGGGATAACCTGCTCAGGACGAAGAAATTGTTCAAAGAATATACTTTCTTGAAGTTCTTTAGAATGCGTAATGTAAGTCTCTTTTTTAAAATCTAGAGCTGTTAAATACTTCCTTTTGGATAAGGTATGTTCAACAGGAATCAACGCAACGACATCATCCGTAAAGAGCTCGCGAAAAACAATATTTTTATCTTTGCTTTTTCGATAAACTATTGCTAGATCAATCTTACCATTCAGCAGCAATTCAAGTGGTGCTATCCTACCGTTTGTTTCAAGTCTGAATTCAATATTAGGAAATTCTTGCTGATGTAATTTCAATATTTGTGGCAACCAATGGTAACAGGTATTGCATTCTGTACCTAATCGTATGATACCTGATTCTCCTTTTATTTGTTTGTCGATTTCATTAGTTACCCTATCCACTTCTGGTAGGATAATGGTCGAAGACGCCAATAATAATTTGCCTACCTCTGTCAGCACAAGATTTTTATTGATTCTATGGAAAACCTTAGTACTGAGCTGATTTTCTAATTCCTTAAGTTGGTGACTCAAAGCGGACGGTGACAAGAAAAGCTTATCAGCAGCCTTAGCCAAACTGCCTTCGGCAACTATTGTCGCGATTAATTTAAAATATTTTAATTCCAAGTAATTATTTATAAAAGATTATTAACAATTTCCTCTACCTCGATTATCTCCTTAATTAGAAAATCTGGGTTCGCCTGAGCAAGTAAGGCTTTAGGCTGAGTGCCCGAAAGGACGCCTACCGTTTTTACCCCAGCATTTTTGCCTTCTTCAATGTCAGCTTTAGTGTCCCCTACTTTAAGAAATGCGCTTTTATCAGTAATAGCTAGGGTTTCCATCATATTTAATATCATTATTGGATTGGGACGAGCTTTACCCAATTCACTTGAGATACCCGTATACTGAAAATCAGCTATTTGCCAGCCCAAATGTGCGACTATCTTATCAAACTGTTCTCTTGGCAAACCAGTTCCCAAACCAATCTTAATGCCTTTACTCATCAAGCTTTGAAATAGCACTTCCACATTATCCGCCCCTGAAAAATTACCTAGACTAGCATTTATGTTTTGCTGGAAAGCTTCAAATATTGGTAAAGCTAAAGCTAATGGATGATTTCCTTGTTCAAGGATAATATTTATCATGACCATTTTATCTTTTCCTCTGTTTGCTTTGATTACTTTATCATCTGGTGTAACCCCATATTTTTCAAAAGCCAATCGAAAACAATTTCGAATCGTATTCGGTGTTTTTTCATGGACGGTGGTGCCTATCATATCGAAAAGAACTGCTTGTATTTTCATCAATTTAAATTTAAAATTTTTTGCTTTTCTAGATCTCCTAATGCTTTTTTTAATCTTTTCAATCCCTCAAGCAAATCATCTTCTGGGGAGGCATAGGAAATACGCACACAGGCATCTTCTCCAAATGCAGCACCAGGAACTACGGCAATATGAGCGATTTCCAGTAAATAAGTACACATTTCGATTGAATTGTTAATTTGTTGCCCCTTATACCAAGTCCCATAATATTTGCTGATATTTGGGAAGATGTAAAACGCACCACTCGGTAAATTAACCTCAATACCAGCAATGGCATTCAGTTTGGCATAGACAAGGTCTCTTCTTTTTTGGTATTCCTGCACCATTTCATTTACGGCGTCTAGTCCATTATTAATCGCCGAGAAAGCAGCACGTTGCGCGATGGAACTATTGGATGAAGTTAAATGACCTTGAAGTTTGATGACTTCTTTGGACAGCCATGTAGGTGCTGCAAGATATCCAACCCGCCATCCAGTCATTGCGTAGCATTTACTAAAACCATTGATAGTAATAGTACGATTAAACATTTCAGGTAGAGCTGCAAAACTTATTCGATGCGGCGTATAATTGATGTGTTCGTAAATTTCATCTGCAATCACTAACAAATTAGGGTAATTGGAAACCAGTTCCGCCAAGGCTTCTAATTCTTGCTTATTATAAACCAGACCAGTCGGATTACATGGGGAAGAAAAGACAATGGCTTTTGTCTTTGTAGAAATAGCGTCCTTGATTTGTTGGATGCCAACTTTAAAGTCATTTTCGGGAGCCCCTTTTATAATAATAGGCTTGGCCCCTGCTAATTTAACTTGGGCGAGGTAGCTCACCCAAAATGGTGCAAAAATAAGCACTTCATCTCCTGGATTAAGAATGGAGAGCATTACATTCGATAAGGCTTGCTTAGCTCCATTTGTAACAACTATATTTTCCGTTTTATAAGGCACCTTATTTTCTGATACATATTTCTGAGCTATTGCTGTTCGCAAATCTAGATAACCACCCGTTGGAGGGTAAGAAAAGTAGTTGCCAGCATCTATTGCCTGTTTTGCTGCTTCACAAATATAGGGTGGTGTTTTAAAATCAGGTTCTCCTTGACTGAAGCTAATCACATCAACCCCTTTGGCTTTCAAGTTTTTTGCTTTTACTGCGGTGCCAGATGTTGCCGATGCTTCAATTGACAATACCCTTTTAGATAATAAATTCATCATTCCTTTTTAAATCTCAAAAGTCCGTTAATTAATTGGACACAAAGATTAGGAATAAATGGTTAAAAAGAAAGGTATTTTTTCTAATCGAAATCATGAGAAAATTTAATGTTGATAAAACAACTTCCGTTATTTGGCCTGATAACCTATAATAGCATTAGAAATATTAAATAGATGGTCACCGATTCTTTCCAAAGAAGTGAATAAGTTGTGGTAAATTAATTCACTGTGCACATTATAATCTGGGTGACTAGATTTTTCTTGACTTTCTTGTCTCATTAAATCTCGTTGGGCATTAATCTGTTCTTCTATCTTTAAAGCTTTCGTTTTGCCAGTAGGATTTTCTTGGGAAGTAGCTAGATTTTCGTTCATAATAGCAAACGAGCTTCGTATTAATTCTAACTGGTCATTTAAACGAGTTCGCTGTTGTTGGTTAAACCATATTTTCTCCGCTCTTTTTCGTTCAATCGTTTTTGCCATTTGATGAAAAATATTGGCAATTCGTTCTAATTCACTACAACTATCAATTAACCCTTTAATCTTAAAGGCTGTTTTGGAAGTGACGTCCTCTTTAGAAATTTTAAGTAAATATTCTGTTAATTCTAAATTTATTCGGTTGGTAATCTTTTCATATTTTTGAATTTTAACCATCATCGCTTCGGGTTCATCCTCATTGATAGAAAAAAGCATGGTACTCACAAAATTCGCCATTCTACCCGTTATCTCCCCAAAATGAGCAGCTTTCTTTTGCACTTCTAGAATGGATAATTCAGAGATAGAAACAAGAGAAGCTAAATAGTTTAAGCGATTGATTTCATCTTTTTCTCCTCTAGATTTAACGGTTTTCGAAGCTAAATTAACTAGCTTTGGAAGAAAACCAATAAATATAACCGTATTTAAAATATTAAAAATAGTATGAAAGGCAGATAAGGCTAAAGGAACATTTTGTGCATCCGTGTAAGCCGAATTTGTATAAATCGTTTGTTGTAAAATACTATCCAAAAATTCTAAAAAAAAGGGCAAAATTAAAAACATCCAACAAACGCCTAGGATATTAAATAGACTGTGAATTCTGGCAGCTCGCTTGGCAAAAACATTGCCCACTAAGGCGGCAATTTCTGCCGTTGCGGTTGTGCCAATATTTTGTCCTAAAACCATGGTGGCAGCTACTTCTAATGGAATCCAACCATTCGCAGACATTACTAAAGTTAGTGCCATGGCAGCACTAGAAGATTGCACAATGACGGTGGTGATTGCACCAAATAGTATAAAAATAATACCAGAAAGAAAGCCCCAATTGGCAAAAGAAGATAAGAAGGCAAGCGTTTTGGAATTATTTTGTAAGGTAGGAATACTTTCTTGTAAAAATTGTAGGCCTAAAAAAAGAATAGCGAAACCAATTAAAAACTCTCCCCAAAATTTAATTTTACCTTTATTGATAAATAATAAGGGAACTGCGATTGCAAAAATAGGAATGGATAAGGTATGTAATTTAACCTGAAAACCAAGTACAGAAATAATCCAACCAGTAATGGTCGTACCAATATTGGCGCCCATAATTAAGCCCGCAGCTTCTACCAAAGATAATAACCCTGCATTGGCAAAACTAACGGTCATTACCGTAGTGGCGGAAGAAGATTGTACAAATGCTGTTACTAAAAACCCCGATAGGACACCTAAAAAACGATTACGGGTCATCATCGACAGCACTTTTCTAAGCTGTACACCCCCAGCTTTTTGAATGCCTTCGCTCATTATCTTCATTCCGTAAATGAAGAAGGCAAGCGCACCCAAAACTTTTAGTATATCAACTATAGTAGCAATCATGTTTTTATTTTGATAATGCTTGTAGGGTGAATGCCTTTCAAAAACCCTACAAGTTTTATCTATATTTTACTTTGAATTGACGGAAATAGAAGTCAGGCCGAAAATTAAAATTTTCTATCAGAGGTCAGATTTGTTCTATGCAAATATTCGAATATCCGCAATTTATTCAATATTGAATCTGGCTTCTGACAGTTTATGAAATAAACGGTCTGGCTTCTGACTTCTAAATTTAAAAAGTAATCCATTGAATTAAGAATACGAGTCCAATACTAATGGCTAAACCAAAGAAGACTTTCCCTAAATCCATCCCTAAATCTTTCAAGGTCTCGTTTGGTACTTTTTTACTTAAATTATATCTAATCGCAATTTCTCTACCTGCTAATAAACCTAAAAATACCCAAGTAGTACTCATCGGAATATTATTTAATTCCTTAAAAAAGAATAATACGATACCGTAGGATAAATCTATAAAAGTTGCCGATCGAATGTCTGCTGTATTCGTTTTAGCCTTTACGATCTTTTGGATAGCACCACCCTTAGAATAAAAAATATAAGCTAACATGGCTAATAAAATACTTATAGATATAATTAGGGTCGTCCCATCTACCTTTCTAGGTAAATACACATAAATATTAGCAAAATCTTGTGCTAGCCATTGCGTCCAAAGGAAACCTGTTGACGCCCATTGGGCAACTGTCCACCAAGTTTTTTCGGACTCTTTAATTGGATTAGCAGAAAATTTCTTTTCCAAACTTTTGGTAATAAAAATATATAAAACAACTGCTGCTGAAAAAGCCACCAAATACCCCGTCATGGATTTAACGACCATGCTATACAGATTCTTTGGGTTGAAAAAAGTCAGAATAAGGAAAGAAGTACTAACGGGAATACCAAATCTGGTAATGACCATTAAAACTAATGGAGGCAGTATATAAACCCAACCAAAGGATTCGATATCTCTTGGGTCTTTATATTTCGGATCCGCAAATCCACCATCGCCTAATAATCTTTGATAGGATACATCCCCATCATATTGGTACCATCCATAAACGAGTGTAACCGTCAGTATAGTTGCTGCAAAAAGCCATAAAACATACCAAGGACGTTTTTCGTTAGAAGCAAGGAAAGTACCTAAGGTTTGAATAACGTCGTTTCCGACAACGGAGTAAGCGGCAAGGATAAACCCTAGCCACATAATAATCATTGGATCCATGAACTAAATTGGTGTTTGTTATTTTTAAAAATTAACTGGTGTTGCGATGTTGCGATGTTGCGGTGTTGCCATGTTCTATACATAACAAGGTAACATCGCAACACGGTAACATCAATTTAGAAAGCAAATTCTGTTTGCAATCTATATCTTAATTTGTTATGGGAAGCACCTGTTTTGTCTATTAAGGATACATCTGCTTGTACCTTTAAATTATGCCCGACTACATACTTGGATAAACCAAATGTATATTCATTTATTCCTGCAAAGCTAACCTCTGTATCTGGCATAATCCTAGAATATCTAGCAGCTAATTCTAGGTTGTTTTGCAATAAGTAAGAAACCTGTGTATTGATACCTTGTCCTGTAAAATAACTTCTTCCATTCGCATCTACTAAGGTGGAACGGAAGTCTGCATTTACATCTCGACCGACTACTTTATTGTCCGCAAATTCAGCCATTACAGCAAATCCTTGATATTTGAATATCATGTCAATAAAGAAGGTCTCTAAATTATGATCGAAATAATTCCCTTCTTCATCTATTAAGAATTTTCCTGTTGTTTTCTGTTTTGGGGTGCCTTCATTATAACTATAACTCGCTCCGAAAGCGAACTTTGGCGTATTTTCTCGTTTTAAATCTCCCTCAAAATAGTCCCCCTTACTCGTAAACTCTCCGAAAGGCAATAACTCTACCCTACCCATGACACGAGAACCACCAATATTTGCCACCGTCGTATTTCGACCTTCCCCGAAAGAAAGAGAAGCCATTGGCTTGATAACCATCTTGCCAGATTTGAATTTACCACGTAATTGTACGCCCATCTCTCTATCGGCGGTAAACGTCCCATTGACAATACTTCTATCTACAAACTGTAATTTTTGGGAAGAAACCACCCGCTCTCTATTACCAGGTAATTTGGTTTGGCCTACCCATAAA
>JAFMDF010000576.1 GCA_017857395.1 Bacteroidota bacterium
GTAATAATTCAAATAAAGTGAACGCCTATTATTCGTGGAGTATTTAAATTCGTGGGGCAATTATCTACTAGCTATCTAAGTTATCTTTTATCCGTTACAAAAAGTTTTGAAAATTGAAAATTAAAAATTCTAAATTGAAAATTACCAAAGTTTGCGGGATGCGTAATCCTAACAACATCAAGGATTTACTAAGCTTACCTGTCGATTGGATGGGCTTAATTTTCTATGAAAAATCAAGTCGAAACGTACCTAATAGTGCAGCGAAAGATATTTTAGCAGCAAGCGAAGGAAAAGTAAAACGAGTGGGGGTATTTGTCGATGAGGATATAGAAACAATCGTTCAAAAAGTAGCTAAATTCAAGTTAACATATGTGCAATTACATGGCAAAGAAAGTCCAGATTACTGCTACGATTTATTAGCGAAAAGCGCGAAAACCTTTGGTTGTGGGGATGAATTGCAAATTATCAAAGCTTTTTCTGTAGATGAAAATTTTGATTTTGCTACCACCAAAGGCTATGAGCCATACATCAATTATTTTTTATTTGACACCAAAGGCAAAAATCCAGGCGGCAATGGTTTTACTTTTGATTGGACGTTATTAAAAGAATATAACGGGTCTTTACCTTTTTTATTAAGCGGTGGATTGGATGAATTTTCTGCAGTAGCTATTCAATCTTTAGATTTACCAAAGTTAGTAGGGGTAGATGTAAATAGTAAATTTGAGATTGAACCTGCTTTAAAGGATGTTGAAATGCTTCGTCGATTTACTCAGACTTTAGCTAAAGAAATACCTGTTTAGGGAATTAATTTATGGAGATCATGGTTTTCTTGTTTTCATTAAGCATTTTCTACATGATACATAAAGACCAAATAGATGGCTACAAAGGTAGCCCAGCAGATTTAGCAGCAGCCATTGGTGATTTGAAATACGATGCATTAGCGGATTTTTTAACGTTACTAGCTACTAAGATAGCGAAAGATGGTACAAAAGACCGCAATCGTGGCAGAATCCAGTTAGCTACTAGTTTAGAAACATCCGCGCAACATTTATTATCTGCCAAATCAAGTATGGACATCGCGTGGAAAATAAGTGCACCATACATGAAATAAAATATTTACTTCGCTATTAAGCCTTGCTATCAATTTTTATTTTATGTAATTTTGCCGTCCAATTTTATCTAATGAGATAGAGTTAGTTCAATTGGGTCTCATAGCTCAGTTGGTTAGAGCATCTGACTCATCAAGTAGTAGTTCTTTGTATATCGAATATTTTACCATAAATACCTAGATTTACCTAGGTGCTTTATAAATAGTTCTGGAACAACACAATCTAGATTCAACTATAAAATATTCTAAGAATTACTAAGGTGCCTCCTAACGGAAACGTTAGGATGAGCAAGGGGTTAATTCAGGGAAACCTTACCTTTTCTGAGTGTAAAGAAAAGCTGGCAATCCTGAGCCAAGCCTAGTGAAAGTCATAAAAGTAACTAGGAAGGTGCAGAGACTAGAAGGTGAGTAGACTAAACAATAAGCCTTCAATAACGCCCCTCGCCTAAGTTTTGATTTTTTCAAAATACGGTGGTGATATAGTCCTACCCCATGGCGAAAGCTGCGGAAGGTGAATCAGAGGGTCCAAGGTTCGAGCCCTTGTGGGACCACTAAAACCGTTCATAATCAGCGTATTATGGACGGTTTTTTTATTTTTTCTACTATTTTTTCTTACCTTTAAGCTTATTCTAATTCCTTTAAATAAGCAACCCTTATGAAAACTTGTACGATTTGTTCCAATACCCTACAAGGACAACAACAAAAATATTGCAGTAATAAATGCAAGCAAAAAGACCACTACCATAGAGTAAAAGAACAAACAAATACTTACCATTCTCAAACTACTAGAGCATTAAGAAGAAAATTAAAACTTATTGCAATGATGGGTGGTGGTTGTGCCAACTGTAGTTATTCTACTAATATTTCTGCCTTGCATTTTCATCATACATAAGGTCTTATTTTTTATGTTAGGGCGAATAGGTAAGCGTTCTGCGTAGGTCGAGGTTTAGGAAGGAAAAATAACAGTATTATAAAAAGAGTTTTCATTTTTGGCTATTGAGTTGAACAATAACTTAAAAATAAGGATATTTATTTTTTATCCTATTTTTCTATTTATCGAAGTCAACAATCTTACTATCCTATTACATCAGAAGGCTTTTTCATTGTAAATCGAGTCATCAATATAACGTGAAATCCTGCTGCGGTAATTAAGATTGTAGAAATATTAGATTTATCAGAAACACCACTACATATAATAATTGTAATAGCCCAAATTAACGCACTTAATATCTGTGCATTTGATAAAAATCGAAATATCTTTGTTGAATTATTCATTTTTTTTAAGATTTATAAAATAATTTAGTAATTATGTTTTAGGCCTTATTTTTTATAAAGTAAGCCAGACATCAATTCACTAATATCCCTATTTAAAATTTCATAGGTTCTTTTTATTCGACTAATCTTACAAAATTATTGCTTTAATCTCTGGCCCTACTAATAAGATGTTTCTCTACTCAACCCGAAAATCAGAAGGAGAAACGCCATACTCCCTCTGAAAAGTCTTAGAAAAATGGGCTAAATCTACAAACCCACAATCATAACAAATTTGAGAAACTCGCAAGGTGGTATTTTTCAATAACTTAGCAGCTTTTTCAAGTTTTCTACTCCGAATATATTTAGCAGGAGAAGTTACATAATGTTTGGTAAATGCTCGCTTAAAAGAAGAGAGACTTAAATTAGCGAGGGTGGCTAATTCTTCAGTACTCAAATTATTAAAAATATTAGCCTCTATAACTTCTTTAAAATCAATTTCCATGGGGGTAAATAGCCGAGTTATTAAGGTTTTAACAACCGCCTCATTATCAGTTTTTACCAATAATAACAATAATTCTTTTATCTTTAGTTTTAATAATTCTTCACTGACTAAAACAGGATTTGCAAAATAGAATTCTAAACTGTCAATGTAATTTTTTAATAATTCTGAGGCTTTATGCTTTTCCATGACTAATGGTTTGACCTTTTCCATTCGCATTAAAAAGTCAGGAAATTCTTTATCATAAATCATCTTAAGCGTCTCAGGGTACAAATGAATAGCAATCACGCTACAATATTCAGATTGCTTATCCGTGGTAAACATTTCTGACAGATAATTCCCACATTGCAATACCACACCTTCATTTGTTGAAATCATAGCATTTTCTGAAGGCGAAAATAAGTTACTACACCCCTGAACAACATAAAAGAAACAAGCTTCATTTGGCATTTGATAAACA
>JAFMDF010000211.1 GCA_017857395.1 Bacteroidota bacterium
TTTTTCTTGTAAAAAGTTGGGGAACTTTTTAGCCTCGTTTGCACAGCCTATATTAGAGATAAAGGAATCGGCATTCCAACAACTAAATTACCTAATATTTTTGACCGTTTTTACCAAGTGGATGGCAGCCCTACTAGAGCAGGCGAAGGAACGGGGATTGGTCTAGCATTGACCAAAGAATTAGTACTTATACTTAAGGGAACGATTGAAGTAGACAGCAAAGTAGCCATCGGAACTACGGTTAAATTAATATTCCCCATTAGCACGAAAGCACCAAGGCAGCTTATTAATAATAACTTGTCGTTCCAAAATTGGAGTTGGGAAACAGCTCCTACTGTGAAACAGGTATCGGAGGCAATTGCCTTTAATAAGTCATTAAGCAATCAACCAACTGTCCTAATTATAGAAGATAATTTAGACGTTCAATATTATTTGACTGCCTGTTTACAAGGAAAATATCAGTTGATATATGCTCAAAATGGGGCTATTGGCATAGAAAAAGCCATTGCAGAAATTCCTGATTTAATTATTAGTGATGTAATGATGCCTGAAAAAGATGGTTTTGAGGTTTGTAATACCTTAAAAAATAAACTGGAAACAAGTCATATACCTATTATTTTATTAACCGCCAAAGCGACTATCGCCGATAAAATTGCTGGATTAGAATTTGGTGCGGATGCTTATTTATCTAAACCTTTTCACCCTGAAGAGTTATTGGTTCGATTGCAAAAATTGATTGAATTAAGACAAGTTTTACAAACTAAATATAGTTCTGGAACAATAATTACTAAAGCTATCCCAAAAACTGAGGATATATTTTTACAAAATGTCCAAAAAACAATTATAGACAACCTCCCTACTAAAAATTTTGGCCCTAATGAACTCGCCAAAGTTATGACCGTCAGTCGGTCTCAATTGCATAGAAAACTAAAAGCTTTAACAGACATTTCTACTTCTAATTATATTAATAAAATCCGTCTGCAAGAAGCTAAAAAGTTACTGCTTCAAAGCGAGAAGAGTGTTTCCGAAATTGCTTATGAAGTTGGTTTCTCTTCTCCGCAATATTTTAGTACGAGTTTTTCTGCTGCCTTTGATTGCTCGCCTTCGGATTATCGAGAACAGACCAGTTAAGTCGATATTATCCGCAGTTTAGGTTAATTCACAATTATTATTATTACTTACTAGTGCCAAATATCCATTGTATTAGATAGTCAGGTAAAAGATTGATATAAATAATATTAATCAAACGTCTAAATTAAAGAATCCGTGGAGAATAATTTTTCCCAATAGATTTTATTTTCCCACAGGTTTAAACATTGATTTAATATATTTTCATAATGTCAACTTTTAATCTGATTACCTAAAAATAGACTATGCGTCTAAGGTTGTGTACTAAAAATAAAGTAAATATTAGGCAATCAACTAGTTATGTTATATGAATTTTAATTATGCAACAATAATAGAAGCTTTTGCAACAATAATAGAAGTGTAAAAAACAATAGTAGAAGCCTTTGCAACAATATTGAATGCCTTAAACAATTCCTAATCTTACCTTTGTCTTAAAGTTTAATCCAACCCATCTATTACTCTTCTCAATACCTATAACTTAGAATTTACAAACGCTAAAAAACGCATTATGCTTTTAAAAAAATGCTCGTTTCCCCCCAGAAACCTATGGCTCTTATGCTGTTTATTGTTTTGCGTAAATGCTCATTTATCTGCGCAGACGTTTACCGCTACCAATAGCGATAATGATGCTTTTATAACGCTAAGTTGGGAAATTCCAAAGCAGACTTGCTTGACGAATAATGGAATGCCTTATATTGATGGCATATTTATTCGCATTCTGGCGGATAACCAACAAGTTTATGGGGAACAATTAATTGATTTATCGAATATTGGAACCAATTATATGGGCAGTTTTCAACATGAAGTTGGCCCTAACCAAAATAAAACCTATCAATTAGAAATACGAGAATTTGGTCCAGGAACCTTACTATGTTCGGTCAATAATATCAATGGGTCAACGCTTAGTTATCAGCCACCCACTAATTTTAATGCAACGGATATGATGAATACGCCTTCTATGGTTCGACCAGATTCGATTAAATTGAGCTGGACAAACAATTCTGCTTTGGCATCTTCTTTTTTGGTGATTAGAGAAGGACAAATCATTCATACGATTAATCAAATAGATTCGGTGAATCAAATTTTAGAATGGTCAGATGTTTATCAATTTAATAATCCCAACAGTTTGGTTAATGGGGTAGATTATACTTATGAAATTCAGACGGTGAGTGATTTTCTAAATCAGACTTTTCTGGATAATGTAACAGATTTAGGAAATACCGTACCAATTAATTTCCAAGCGACCGATGCACAAGGAGGCAATAATCAATCGCAAGTTTTAATGTCTTGGAACGATATGTCCGCTTATGCCGACGAAATCAAAATTTTAAGAAATAATATTGAATTAACCGTTTTAGCTGGAAATACCACTATGTATCCCGATGCGGATCCCAATTTTGGTACTCATACACCTTATGAAATCGTTTTGTCCAATCAAGGGAAGCAATTCGTTGCGGCAATAGATACTGGTTTTGTACGGGCTAAAGGGAAAATTCAAGGAAAAGCATTAACGGAACTAGGAGATTATCCAATAGTGGGTGCCAAAGTAACTTTATTTAATGGCGATTCTACTGTAATTATATTAGATACCACAGATTTTAGAGGTTATTTTTGTTTTGATAGTGTAGTTTATAATCGTGGACAAGATTTTACCATTTCTATTGAAAAAACAGGTGTCGAATTTGAGGCAAATGCACAAATGAGGGCTTTATCCAATGACAATCCAGCTTATATAGATATAGTATTTAACGGGGAAGTTATTTTTGAACCAATTCAGAACCCCATCTCCTTGTCTAATGCGACCTTTACTCAAGGAATTGACAGATTCGTATTAAACTGGGATTATAATTACGAAAATACGGATACTACTTTTTTTAATATTTATCGAGAAAATATTTTAATCGCCCAATTAAATGATGCCAATGGAGCAACCACCACTTTTGTTGATTCGACTGGGCGAGCGAATGAAGTCTATACTTATGAAATTAGTTATTATCGAATAAATGGGAACGAAATTGCATCTGGTACTGTCTTATTGCAAGGGACTTTTCCAAGTGTTGAACCTGCTTCCAATTTTAATGCAGCGCTAAATGGGATGAGTAATAATATAAACCTTACTTGGACACATAGCTCTACCAATTATGCGGGATTTTATCTCCTAAGAAATGGCGTACGAATAGCGACTATCCCACCAAATATTTTTAGTTATGTGGATGATTTAGCAGAACCTGCTACTAACCATACTTATGAAATTATTGCTTTCCGAACCGTAGAAATGGTTACGTTTGAAAGTATTCCAGTAATGGCTACACCAATAAATTTACCTGCTATGATTCCGCCTGTTACTCCTATGGCAACAGTAGTAGAAGACCAAGTAAATATCGTATGGTTAATTCCAAATACCTTGAATATTAATTATGCCTATACAGGATTTTTAGTTAAAAGAAGAAAGGTCAACGGTGGAGGTGATTTTGAAACGATTGCACGCATTGATAAAACGTTGACTACTACCAATGGGAACTATATTGTTCTTGACAAATGGGGCGCACCAAATGTGATGTATGAATACGAGGTATGTACGTTTAAGGAAGTCGGCAAAGCTATTATTTACGAAGAATGCTTAGGTGCAGGGATAGTGACTTATCCAGAAGTGATAGCGCCAATTGTGGTAAGTGTTGGCAATTTTGGAACACCCAACCCTAAAATTACTTGGCAATTTTTATCTAGCAATCCAGATAATTATGATGGTTTCGTAATTAGTCAAGGCACACCAAATGATTCTGTTGGAACGGTAGGCATAGGCGTTTTTGAAGCAATTGTTCACCCAAAACCTACTGATTATGGTAATTCACTCACCTTTTACGTAAAAGCATATCGAGAATCGAATGGAATCAGGTATTATTCAACTAATGGCTCTATTTCTACTACGATTACGGTTCCTGTCAGTAATACACCAGATATTCCAACGAACTTAACGGCTACTACTACTTTTCCAAACCTCATCAAAGTCTGCTGGGATTACCCTGAATTTATACAAGCAGATTTTGAAATTAGTAGAAGTGCTGATGGCGGTGTCTCTTTCTCAACCATAGCAACGGCAACTTCTACAGAACGTGCTTTTTATGATTATGAGGTGATACCAGGTAAAGATTATCAGTACCAAATAAGAGCAAAATTCAATGGTAATACAAGTTCTCCTGTTGGCGTTACAGGACATACTAATTTATTTAACCGAATTAGCGGTATGGTGTATAGTGACCAAAATGCACTAGGAACACCTGGGGTAGAAATGTTTTTAGGAAACGAATCAACTGGTAAAGTGCTGGCTAGAACTAGAACAGATTCTTCGGGTCATTATTTCTTCGAGAATATTTCTCAAGCAACTGGCATTAATTTAATCTTGATTGCAGGAAATTTTAACACCGATTTCTCATCGGGAATAGGTCATCAGCCCATTCAACAATATACCTTTCCATTGGTGGAAGGGCAAACCAATTATTACCACGATTTTATTAATTATTATGAACCTATTTTATTCCCTTGTGATACGATTACTTCCCCTATAAATCTGGCGGGTGCTACTAATTATGTCAATATGAGCGTGGAATTGAGTTGGAATATGAATACAGATAATTTTACAGGATTTGAGGTATTTAGAGGCTTATCAGAAACGGATAAAATAGCGGATGTGATGAAAGGAAGTCCAATGAAAGTAGTTGATTCCTCTGGGGCACCGGGGTATTCTTATTTGTATGCTGTACGGACTTACCTCGATACTGATGAAGGGAGAATCTATTCTGAGAAAAAACCGATTTTGGTTTTATATCCTGTGCTATTACCAATAGAGAATTTAACCGCTAATGAAATTAAAGGACAAAATCGAGTTGCCATTCGCTGGGGACATTTTTTTGATAATCACGATGGATATATTATTACCCGAAATGATGAAGTCGTACATGTTGTCAATGCAGGAGACACCTTAATGTATATTGATTCAACGGGTATTCCTGACCAATTATATAAATATGCCGTCTATACGGTGAAAGAGGTGAACGGTTTGCAGTATTTGTCGGAAGTTCGTTCTATAGAAAATAAATACCCTGTGATTCGACGGGTTGAAAATTTAACGGCAACCCAATTGGTATCGACTATCACAGGTTGTAGTGAACCAACTTTTTCTTTGATAAAATATAATACCATCAGCCTTGATTGGGCGTATGATTTAAAGGGTGCAAATACTTTCGAAGTTAGAAGAGATGGTGAATTTTTAGCTTTTGTTACAGATACGACCACTTATAATGATTTAACTGCGATTCCAGGCAGTATCCATGAATATGAGGTGTTGGCTATCAATAAACGAGGAGCAGTCAATCGTTTTTCGAGAGGAATAAAGGTTAGTAATACTCCTTTCACGGTTCAAGCACCCTATGATGCTGAATTAACACCACGGATCAATTTAGGCGGTATAAATGTTACTTTTAATTATTTACCAGGACAGGCTGATGGGTTTAAAATATATAGAGCAGAAGGTGCCGTAAATCCTATTCTTGTAGAAACAGTAGTCGTAACAGATGATTTAACCAGCCAATTTACCTACCTCGATGAAGGGAATGGTGCAGATTTTAATGTATTACAGGTTTATGTCCTAGCCGCTTTTGTAAAAAGAAATGGAATAGAATATGTTTCTAATCAGCTTACTGTCAGACCGATAGGGACTTGTAGTGGTGTTTCTGTAGTTAATTTTCCAAAACCGATTCCCCCTACTCATGTAGTAGTAACAAGAGACACGATTGGTAATGACAACAGTTCTCTTGTGAACATTAACTGGCGATATAATCCCGATGCCTTAGTAGATTATTTTAAGATTTCAGAATTTAGAAGTGGCAGTTTTCACCACACAGATGAAGTAAATGCAGACCAACGAACGCATCGTGTAACTTTTGATGATGGTTTCAGGGCAACTAGTGTTTTATATGCCATTCAAGCTTGTCGAATGAGTAATGGAATAGAGTTTTGTAGTACGGTTTATCCAGGAGGTATTCCACCAGCAACTTTACCTTCTTTTGTGGGGTCTATTCCGCTGAATAGCAGTCATGCAGTAAGTAATACTACCGAAATTTTGATGTCTAATAATACTAGTGGACTAGCACCTAGATTAGCCGTTGAGGGAAATAATTTAGTTTTTAATAATGCTGGACAATCTTCTGTATTGCTATATCAGCTAGAAAATGGTGCGTGGAATAGTATAAACTCAGTACCAAATCCAAACCCTTCAACTAGTGATGCTCTAAGGTATGGTTTTTCCTTAAGCATAACTGGGAATAATGTATTTGTTGGAAACCCTAATTTTACAAGCTTACTGGTAGATGAATGGTTGTACCAATATTCCATTACACCAAATAATGGCTTACAAATACAAAATACTATTCTGCGATATCCATCAGCTTCTAATGGGGACTTTGCCAACTCAATAAGTTCCGAAGGTGGAAGTTCCTTTGTGGGCTTACCAAGATCCCAACTCAATGCTATAGGAGGAGCTTTACTAAAATATACTGCATCTGGACCTTCTTATGTTATTAACAAGGTAATTCAACCTAGTGATTTTGGGTTTATAGATGAAAGTCATTCTGGAGTAGGTAGTTGGGTAGCATCTGATAATGGGTGGACGGTAACAGGGATACCTTTTAGGAATAATAGTCTTGGAGAATTATTGGTTTTCAAAAGCAATGAAGTAACAAATGCTAGCTTATTGAGTGCCAGTACGGAAAACACAAATGAAAAATTAGGTACAAGAGTGGATATTTCAGGAGATTACATCATAGCTGGGGGGGTTGAACCCGAAAAATTCAGAGCTTTTATCTTCAAGAGAGAGGGCAATACCTGGACAGAAGATGCAATTATTGAAACAGAAACTAGAAGTTTTCCAAATCAATTCGCAACCGAAGTAGCTATAATTGACAATTTAGTAGCTGTGAGAGGGAATAGCACAATGAAATTATATAAAAACAATAATTCGGGCAATTGGGTACATTTAGAAGATTTTCCTATTGGCACTAATCCAGCTACTACTGATGTAGAATTAACCAGTGATTATCTTTTTGTTAGTAAGATAGGAGCAGTTAATATTTATGATTTAATCAATGTAGTCAATAATTTATCAGCAGAAGATGGGGTGTCCAATAATAGTACAAAGATTACTTGGGATTATGAAGAATGGAAAGATATTGATGGATTCAAAATCTTTAGAGATGGTATAGAAATAGGAACAGTCGGTAAAAATCAACGAAATTATGTAGATAGTGATGGAATCCCAGCTATTCGCCATCTATATACCCTTAAAGCCTATACTAGTGATAGAGATGGTGTTGGGAAATCGGATGAAGGCTATCGAAAATCGGATGGATTAATTTCAGGATCGGTCAAAACTTTAGTAGGCAGAGCGCCAGTAGGAGGGGCAACGATTACGGTTAGGGGAATTGTGGATAATACGAATGATAATATAGTCGGAGAAGAAAGATTGGTTACTTATACTACGGTAACGGATAATGACGGAGTATTTGAATTTGATGCAGTTGATTATGGTATTGCAGGCGGTAAATTTACCGTAACAGCTACCTTCAGCGATCACACCTTTGTACAAAATAATATTGAAGTAAATTTAGATGCCAATCTAAAACAAGCACAAGGTATTCAATTTTTAGACCAAGTTGCCTTTGTTATTCAAGGGATTGTCAAGCATGCAGACCCTGACATTGATTGTGGTTTGGAAGGGGTGAAAGTGACTGCTTTTTCCAAAATAAATGGGGCAGACCCAGTGCCTGTCGTCAGCATAACCGATAAAGATGGCAAATACACCCTTGCCGTAAACCCAAATGAAGATGGCCTAGAACAAATTTATTTAGTGATAGATTCTGCCCAGATACTAGGTCCAACAAATTCGCCTCAAAAAGATACCATTGCTCTTGATTTTACTGCTCAAGCGGATACAGTATTTATGGGAACGGAATTACAGGATTTAATTACTAATGAAATTACGAGCGTTGATTTTTACCAAACCATCACTTATCCAGTTACCATTCAATTGCGAAATACTTGTGGCGCACCCATTGATGGAGAACAATTTAAAGTGCGAATAAGGGATGAAGAAGGTTGTTTTGATAAATTAGTGACCTTGGACAATAATGGTGCAGCAGTATTGAATCTACCTCCAATAGATGGTTTAATAATAACAGCGGCCGAAGCTGTTAATAATACGACTATAGGGAATATTGTGTTGGATTATTTACAATTTCGACCAGGATTAGTCAATTTAGGAACACTCCATAAACAATTCATCAACGGGGAAGTTAGTCAATTGGAACTAACAGACAAAACCCTAGTTAAACTTACATTCCATGTAACGCCTGATATAGCATATACCCAATTTGGAGAATATATCTGCGAAGAAATCCCTGTTAAATTACAACAAGGAAGTCGATACAGCATTGATTTTAATGTGACGGAATTACACGGAGGGGTTAATTGCGGGGTAACAGAAGGCTATGTTAAAATAACCAATCCTGCCGCCGATTCTGCCGAAACGCAGCAATTGCAAATAGTTTTTGATGAAACGACCCAAACCTTCCCCACTTATCGGTTTAGTGCAGGTATCCCTAATCTAGTAGCTCCATTTATTTGGGGATTAGAAGTGCAATATTTCTCTGCAAGTAATGATTTATTAAAAACGGTAACAATACCCGTAGCAATAGAAGGTTCTGCAGCAGTACCAGGATATGACGTAGTAGTAGACCCAGATGATGAATTTATCCCTTATCCGCTATTTATTTTAAGGGACCCACCTGGAGATAAAAGTAAAAGCACTATTAAAGTTGGACAGTCTTTTTCTTCAGCGGTTACTCATAGCACGAGTCAAAGTGCAGGGTATAAATTTAGTACTTCCTTTGATGCGAAGATATTTTCTGCTGCTACAAAAATTGGCTTAGATATTTCAGCAGGATTTAGCTCGGGACAAGATTTTACGATAAAAGTAAGTGGTACTACGAATGAGGCAATTTCCACCTCAACTGCGAGTTCGGCGGTCGGAGAAGCTGGTGATATTATTGTAGGAATGGGGATGGCTTATCAATATGGTTTGATTGAAACCGTAAAAATTGATGCCTGTGGCACACCGACAAAAGAAATAGAAATTGGTTTTACCCCTAATAGCGTTACCACTACTTGGTTTTATACCGTCAAGCAAATTGAAATAATTATTGCGGATAATGATAAAAGGTTAGCCCAGTTATTAGCCTTAACGCCTGCGGAACAAGAAGAGAAGTCCTTAGAGATTGAAAAAATCAATTCTGCTACTAATAATTGGCGAGAAGTATTGCGCTATCATCGAGAAGAAACGGTGCCCCATAAACTTCTATGTAACACAGAATATGGGGAAATAGATACCATGCCTAATGCAGCTTTTAGACAAGAAGCTATTGCGCTTTGGACGACGGAATGGTGTGATAAATATGGAGCCGACGAAATTGTTTGGGATGATGAAGCTATTAATGATTATAATGATGCTTTGTCCGCTATTAGGAATTTAGCCGACCCCGATAATTCTTTACAAGAGTTGTTTGTTTGGATTTTTGATAATGACAAATTTGATGATTTAGGGAGAGGATATACCGATGCTATTTTTGAAAATACTTTTGGCCAAGCAGCAGAGAATATAACTTTCTCAGGCAATACCTCTATTACTCGGTCGGTTAAAGCAAGTCGTACAAGAAGCCGTAAATTAAATTATAAAGCAACGGTTGGGGTTAAAGTAGATATTAAAACAATAGTTGGCGATGATTTGACTATTGTGACAGGAACAGCGGGATTTGGGGCATTATTTGGCGTTGTCCAAAATGTAACTTCTATTAAAACTAAATTCTCTAATACCTTTGATTTGAAATTGGGTTATTCCAATACTCGCACAAAATCTGCTTCTGAGTCTATTGAGATGAGCTATACCTTATCGGATGATGATAGTGGCGATCAGCATAGTGTAACGGTAGTGAATGGTGTATCTCCTACCCATACCCCTTATTTTTATCGCTTTGGTGGTCGTTCTTCTTGCCCACCTGAGGATGGAAGTATTGTTAGAGATGACCCTAAAATTCAAATCATCGACCCCGTAACAGGAGCAGCTAAAAAATCCATTAGCTTATATGACCAAAACCCTGACGAACCAGTTACCTTAACCATTCAAATAACCAATAATAATCCATTTGATGAAGCAAGGAAAACGACCGTTTACTTAGATAATCCAACGAATGTTAATGGTGCAAAATTAAGAGTGGCTGGACAAATTTTAGGCGAGGTAGATTTGTTTAAAATTCCCGCAGGCGTACCGCAACAATTCACCCTAACACTTGAAAGAAATATAGCTTATCAATATGATAATATTAAAGTGGCTGTATGGGCTACTTGTGGAGGCATCAATCAAAGAACAGATGAAATTGACCTTAGTGTGCATTTTGAAACGCCTTGTTCGCCAGTTACTATTGTTGCACCAAACGATAATTGGGTGGCAAATGGAATAGATGATACTTTAGTGGTAAAAGTTCGAGATTATCAACCTGATAACCCAGTTTTTAATCAATTAGCCTTACAATACCGAAGAACCGAAACGGGAGACGATTGGGACCCTGTAGACTTAAATGAGATACTACTAGATTTAGGACAATACGAGCAAAATTTAACCAACTTAGGATTTAATCCCCCTTTCTCTGCTGAACGAAGCCCTAGTGCTGCCTTTTTAGAGGCATTAAATGCAGTTTTTGTTGGAACGCCCTCTTTTCCTTTCACTTGGGCGATTCCAAATGATCTTGCCGAATATCCTGATGGTGCTTATGAAATAAGAGTGGTCGCCCAATGCGAGGGGAGTGAGTTGGCATCTAATGTAATTAGTGGCATCATTGATAGAAGCTCTTTACGCCTGTTGCGTACACCAGAACCTGCCGATGGTTTATGGTTGAATGGTGATGAAATTAGAGCTGCATTTAACCAAGATTTAGATTGTGCCTTATTAAGTCTATCAAACAATTTTGATATAAAAATTGTGGATAAATCAGATAATGATGCAGCTGTTCCATTTACCCCCGTTTGCTTTAATAATGAGTTGTTCTTTGATTTAGGTACAGATGATAATTTTATGGATGATTTCACCGTGCTTCAAGGTTATGATGGTCATACCTTGGAGGTCATTATTGCCCAAGCAACGGCTGCTGTTAGTGGCAACAAATTGGCAGATACCATTCGTTGGGAATTTGAGGTCATAACTCAGAAATTATACTGGGCAACGGATACCATCAGTGTAGAAATATACGCAGATGAAACCTTAACTATCCCCGTTGATTTATTTGAAACGCCTGATATTCAGGATGATTTACCAACTGTTTCTTTAGTAGCCAAGGATGGGATGATTGATTCCTGGTTAACTATCCAAGTGCCGAATGTAGCAGGTTTGAGTTTTGACCCTGACCCTTCTGGAAAGGAAATTGCTTTTACTATTGATGGAAGTGTTGGTCCTAGTGAGGTTATCGAAACGATTGAAGTCAATGGTCTTGGAGGTAGCAACAAACCAAGTATTGTTATCAAGGCAAAAATATTAAATCGACCGCCGTCTTGGGTGGTCAATACGGCTGCTTATAATGAAACGATGAATTTAATTACGAATTGGCGATTTACGGACGAAGGAGATACGATTCAATCTGTCGATACAATGGATATTATTAGTGTCTGGATAGATGGCACTTTAAGAGGAATCGCTCGCCTAGAATTTACGGGAGAACTAGGATTTTATGCAGCTTACTTGACCATTTATGGAAATGCAGCGGACGTTAATAAAGACCTTCAGTTTAGAGTTTGGGATGGTCAACCAGGAACGGAATATTTAGCAACAGAATTGGGAGATACCTTGAGATATACCAAAGATGTAATTATTGGTTCGACCAGTAATCCGCAAATGTTATTAGTAGATAGAGCGCAGGGAAAAATCAGACAAATCCCTTTAAAACAAGGTTGGACTGGATTTTCTATTAACACTCAAACCTCTGATAACAGTGTGACTAATTTCCTAAGTTCACTATCAAAATTAACGTCAGGCGACCTTATCAAAACCCAAGATAAATTTGCGACTTACGAAGCAGGAATAGGGTGGGTAAGTTCTACCCAAAATGCAGGCTTACAAAATTTATCGCCTTTTGAAGGCTATCAAATCTTCTTACAAAATGGGCCTGATACTATTTTTATATCAGGTGCAGATGCTGAAATTTCCGCAAGTGATACCTTAGTTGCAGGTTGGAATTGGATAGGCTTTCCGCTGCAAGCACCGAGTACAGCCGAGAATGCGTTGACCTTCGTGCCACCGCTTGGCAATGGAAGTGCCTTAAAAACAATAAATCGAATTACACCAAATGGCGCAGATATTATTTTAGATTATAATAATGGAATATGGTCACCGCCTAATAAGGCATTGAATCCTTACGATTTCATTAAAATTAAAGTAACCAATGCGGCTGGAACTCGAATTTCTTATCAAGAAACCACAACTCCGTTTAGAAACCCAAGCACTCCTAATTTATTGGCTACGGGCAGAGGTAACTCAATGGCAGACCCGAATGATGCAACGACTTGGAATAAAACCATGGAAGGATGGGAATATTCGATACCACTCGTAGGAACGGTCTCGTTCAATGGTGTATTGAGCAATAATGGGAATGACCGAGTAGCTGCTTTTGTTGGCAATGATTTAAGAGGGGTTGGGAATATTGAATACATAGCAGCAATGGATAAATATGTGGTGAGTATTTCTATTGGAGGTCTAGTGCCAGGAGAAACCTATCATTTATACTATTACCATGCAGGACAAAATTTGGTTTATCCAATTGAGGCGACTTTAGATTTTGAAGGCGGGGCAAATGTAACGGCAACTAGAGGTTTCGGTACTTATTCGACACCTCATCCAATTGAAATTGCTTTATTCGCTATTGATGTAACGAAACAAGATGTTTTTTGTGGAGATGACCAAACTGGTTTTATTGAAGTGAATCCAATTAATGCCGTGATTCCAACCTATAAATGGAGCCATGATGCAGGCGTTACGAGCAATCGGATTGAAAATTTAAGCGCAGGAACTTACACCGTTATCATCACGGATACCAGAGGCATTCCAGTAACTAAGATTATTCAAATACTGAACCAAGATAATAATTTGACGCCACCTGCCATTAGTGGAATTGTGCCTATTTGTCAAGGAGATGCCCTTAGTCTAACCGCAAGTAATGCCCAATTCCCTAATGCTACTTTTAATTGGTTGGATGACCAAAATAACTTGCTATTAACAAATAGTAATACCTTGCAATTAAACAACCTGCAACAATCGAGAACGATTAAAGCCCTTGCGGTAGTGAATAATGTTTGTTATTCCGCTCTTCAAAGCGAAATCATCACTGTTAACCGAGCAGTAAGCGCCAATTTTACTGTCAATGACCGCACGCCAGAACCCAATTTGCAATTAGTGACTTTTACGCCAGCCGTAAAAGACCCAACGGCAACTTATAATTGGAATTTCGGAGATGGTTCGATTTCCCAAGAAATGATACCAAGCCGATATTATACCACCCAAGGCATTTATGATGTGACCTTAAGCACAACTTCTAGTGGAAACTGTAATGCGAGTAACATTAGCATCGATTATATCCATACAGATGGTACAATCGTTTGTGGTAGTGGTGTTGTCGATTCAGATGGCGATAATATTGGAGATGATTGTGATAATTGTCCTGCTATAGTGAATGCTAATCAAGCGGATGCCGACGGAGACGGCACAGGAGATGCTTGTGATTGTAATAATAATGACCCGAATGATAGAAGCATTAATCTATCGGGAACGATTGCGCCAGCTACTTATCAGATGGCTTACGGTATTTTGTCGGATGGACAAGTAGCAGAAAATACAGCTGTCGAATTTAGAGCAGGAAAAGTGATTCGTTTACTGCCAGGATTTGAGGCCAAAGCGACTTCGGACTTTTTAGCGGTAATTGACCCTTGTATGACGACTCCTTTATTACCAGAGGCAGCTACAGCAAGAACAGCGGTAACCGAAACCACTTTAAGTCTAGGCGCAAATCAATTGTCGGTTTCTCCGAATCCAAGTGCTGGACTAACGACTTTGAGTTTTAATTTGGTAGAAGATTCGCCTATCAACTTAGCCATTTATGATTCCAGAGGGGTTTTAGTACAGCAGTTGATAAAAGAAGAAAATTATGCTAAGGGCAATTACCAAATCCAGTATCGACCGAGTCAACAGGCTTATGGTTTATATTATGTGATTTTGCAAAAGGATACCGAAATTATTAAGAAGAAATTGATTGTGGTGCGGTAAATAGTAGCAGCTATTCCTAAGTGTTTCCAGAAATTCAAGTTCTGGAAACACTTTTTTTACAATTCATGTTAGGATAAACATGATTGAATATATTTTAAAATGTTTGATATGATTCTATGATTACAAGTTATACTGCTTTGCGAATTCTCGTAAACCAAACGCTTGCAAAATTTCTTGATAAACAGGATGAGTTCTATAAGGAATATAATAATCATTTGTTAAGATATCTATAGGGAGAAATCCTTTATCTGCTCCTCTTTTTAGATAAGAAATCCCTTTTTCTATTTCACCTAGTTCGCCATATAGAATAGCAAAGGTCATGGTATGGTTAATATCTTGTTCATCTATTGTGGACAAGTAGGAATTTACGGCTTTCATTTTTTTCAATTTCGCCAAACAATAAAACTTATCAATATTTGAGCGGTCAAAATCTGGTTCTAACGAAAGTGATTGTTCGAATAGAACTAAAGCTTTAGTATAATGCTGCTGATGTATGGCTAAATGTCCTTTTACATATAAAAAGAGAAAAGAATTTTCAAAAATCTGATTGGATTGGTTAATTAATTTTTCAGCTAAAAGATATTCATCCGCTAAGATAACGGTATAAATATAACCAGAATTAATTACTGGATGTAATGGGGCTGATTCTGCGGCAATCTTTCCATATTTCATAGCTGCTTTTAAATTCCCAATTTTTCTGAATACTAAGCTATACCAATAATTAATCATGGGGTCATCTGGGGACAATGCCAAAGCGATTTCATAGAAGGTTAAGGCTTTAATATATTCATTTTTAAGACTATGAATGTTGCCTAGTAAAGCATACGCGTCTCCATTTTGTTTATCTTTTCTAATGACTTCTAAAGCCATTGTTTCCGCTTTATCTGTCCCTTCTTTCCTATTTAATAAAAGATAGGCGGTCGCCTTAGCAAGAAAAGCAGCAGTATAATTATTGTCTATGGATAAAGCAATATCAAATTCTTCAATACTCTTTTCTAAACCATCTCTACTGCGTGGTCTCATTAAATGCTGGCCTCTGAGATAAGCATTATAAGCAGGAATACTTGGTTTATAATTTGTTTTAGCTGAGCTATTGAAAACGGTGGTAGAAAGGTTAAATTTTTTTGAAAGCGCCAAAGCTACTTTGGGGGCAAGGTTAAATAAATTTTCTTCTGCTTCAATAAAGCGTTCTGACCAAACTTCTCGGTTATCGGATAATTGAACTAAATGAACAAGAAGCATCAATTGATGATTTATCTTTTTAATTTCTCCTTGCAAAATATGAGTGGTACCAAAGGCAGCCATTTTTTGATATAAGTCTTCATCTGTTGGTTGAAATTTAAAGGTGGTGGCTTTAGATATAATATTCAAGTCATCAAATTTAGTTAATTGAATTAAAACATCTTCTGTGATTCCCTCCCCTAAGTAAGTATCTTCAGGAAGCCCAATTTGTTCAAAAGGAATAACTGCAATAAATGGTGGGTTATCTTTATTTAGATTTGCGGTTGTCTGTGATTGAAAATGTAGATAAGCAAAACTGCTAAGCATTTTAGACTTTGGACAATAAAACTTTTCATAACTACCCTAAAAAAGGGTAATTGTTGTAAAAGTCTTGTTTAGCGAAA
>JAFMDF010000212.1 GCA_017857395.1 Bacteroidota bacterium
GAAGCACCTAAAGATTGGAAAAAAGAATCCTTTTCTTTCCCCCTTGATTTTGCACCCAAACTCAATTTCACAGGCATTGAAGAAGCGAGATTTGCCCCAGGTTGGTCTGATAAAACAAGTAAAGAATTCTGGACGTATTCTTTTGCTTGGTATGTCGATAATCCTATCAACTTAACCGAACAACGCCTAGAGGAACTAACTGCCATTTATTTTAATGGTTTAACGCAAATGGTCGGGACTGGCAAAGGGATGAAATCAGCAGACATTACCAATGCTACTGCTATTTTCATGGATAAAACCGTCGTTGGAGAATGGCAATTGTTTGAAGGAAAAGTACAACTATTTGATGTCTTTTTTAGTGAACAGCTCATTCGATTAAATGTCAAAGTAAAAGCATTGTATTGTAAGCAATTGGATAAACATTTAGTCGTCTTTTCCTTTGCCCCCAAAGCTTTTGATGATAAAATTTGGCAAGTATTTGAGGAGGTTCAGACTAAAGCAAATTGTGCTGCTTTAAGTGCGCCAAAAATCAAGATTATCCCTAAAACAGCCTTTACCAAAATGTATTTACCGATTTGGGAAGAAGCGATGGAACATTGTTTAGCTGTTGCTAATGCAATGCCTGACAACTTATATAGCTATCGACCAACCGAAGTCAGTAAAACCTTTGCGGAACAAATGGTACATATTGCCACTTCCACAGAGTTGTTGACAAAACGATATGTGCAAGGGATGGATATAAAACCTGTTCGTTTGGATGCTTCGACGATGACCAAAGCGGAAATTATTGATTTAATGAAAAAGGGTTTTGCTTATACCACTAAAGTCATTCAAACCATTGAACAAAAGCAATTGGATGAACGGTGTATTATGTACCATAGCAAAAATGAAGTCAGTCGAGCCTTTGCGCTTTTTTATGTACAAGACCATTTGGCAAATCATCGAGCGAAGGCGAATTTATATGTTCGGATGAATGGAATTGACCCGCCTAGTTACACTTGGTAAAGGTCAAAATAGGAGCTGTCCATATATCGTAATCATATTATAAAAATCTAGAAGTAGTTAAGTGACGACGCAGAAATAAAGGGTGCCAGAATAAGCAGTAATTTCTACCTCGTTACTAAGGGGTTTATAATCCAAATCTGTACCCCAAAGTAAACTTCCAAGACAAGTGCTTAATCTTAAGGTTTGAGAAGTTTAAATCTTCTAAAAAATTATCTGGTCTCCACCGAAGCTGGTTTCTTATAATATTAAGAAAAAAAGCTCTTTGAGCGCCCGTTGTAAATTCCATTTGGATGCCGTATTCCAAGAAGGGATTAGGAGACAGTTTATAAACTACTTCTTTATTAGGCCTAGTGTCTAAAAAATAGTCTTTAGGAAAATTGGAACTTCTTCCATAAGTAAATATTGGTTGTAATTCTATAAACTGACTCAAGAAAATTCGAAAAGCAGCAGAGACGCCAAATTGTAACCTGTTTCGCGCATGCCGGTCTATATTTCGTTCTGTTAATACACCAGTTCTGAGACCTCTCGGATTATCAAAACGAATATTTAGATAGGACGTATAATAATAAAGATTACTATAGTTCGCATTTACGCCGACTCCAAATCTGTGAAAATTATAACTTAAAGATAGCCTTAAATCTTTTTCAACAAGACTGACATTATACCATGTCGGAAATCCAAGATCAATATTATGGTATTGATAAATGAGTTTTCCTGTTCCTGCTCCTAATGCAAACCCAAGCGATAATTTATTATCCATTCTAGCTTTATAGTCCTGCTTTAACTCTTGCAATTTCAACTTAATTAAGTTAGGTCTTTCTGGTACACTAAGCCCTAATTCTCTTGGCTTTTTTCCAGCAGGATGTAGCTGAACATAAATAGGTGCTGCTCCAGCTTGAACAATAGTCGGTGCACCGTCATTTAAATAATTTTGATCTACATTGGCATCAATGAAAAAACTTACTTCTGGGCTATTATAGTTTCCTACAACCAATAGCACAAATAACCCTGGGTCAGTTGTATGGTCTTTAACAAATCCTAATAAAAGCATAGTGTCGAGGATTCCTTCTAAATTTGGCAATTTAATTTTAAAAGAATCAGGAAGTGCTAAACTAGGATATTTTTGCTGAAAATCTTTTAAATCTACATTTTCTGAAAGGAAAGGATAGGAATAAAATTTTTCTTTTACCGAAATGTCTTTGCCTTTTATATTCTTTTCATATTGTTGAGGAACTACAATTTGTACTTCTTGAGCCCTTAAATCACAAATTTGAAAAAATATCAAAAACCCAATTAATCGAGTTAAAAAGAACATAGCCTATTCGTTTTGAATGCCCCTCAAATTATCGTTCGTAGCTTGGACATTTTGAGATGCACCCTTAGTTTTTAATAGTTTTACGACAAATAAAAAACCTCCAAACTATTGACTAGTCTGGAGGTTTTAATGCAAGGATGTTTTATACTAAACTGCCTTTTATTATTGATTCCATCCTACTCTATCTGTATAAATATTCACTTCTCCTTCAGTAGGAGCGTTTGAGTTAAACAGAATCTCTGTTGCTGGATAATTCCATCTCACCGGAATAGCCGTACCTGAAACAGGCGATAATGCAGGAATTCCAGTTCTCCTCCAATCACTATACACCTCTGGTTGAAGGAACATCGCAATATATTTTTGCGTCATCACGGTCTCTAAAGTTAGGTTTCCAACTCCTGGGTTAATGGCGTCTTGAGCAATATAAGCCTCATAAGCAGCTTCTCCTAAGCCTAATCGAGTAAAGGAAGCTCGAATACCAGCAAGATAAGCATCGTAACCAGCTTGAGTACCACCTGCTCTTTGATCTGCTTCCGCAATAATAAATTGCATTTCTCGATAGGTAATTAATTCTTGAAGAAAATTGGGTATCAAATAAGTGTGATCTGTGACAAATGTTTGATCCATTACTGCTAACCTATCCATATCGTTTAAACCAGTCATTAAGGTACGCATAGTTGGGTGAAACTCTAAATCACCCGTTCTATCTCTGTTAAATCTATACCATTGTCCAGCAGCGTTTGCGTCAGGATATTGGAAAGACATATTATCAGAAGCATCTGTAAAAGCTAGTCCAGCTTCACTCATAGCACCTGCATAATCTTTATCTTTTAACAGCCCTCTCGCTTTAATAGCATGTGCTGCTTTTATCCAAGCAGCAACATCTCCTCCATAAAATACATCCTCTCCTCCAGGTGTAACAGAACCAGAAGGTCCTTCCAGTAAAGTAATCCCTTCATCTAATAAAGCATAAATGGTGCTATAAATAGACGCCTGTGTATCAAAAATTGGATTTAAAGCATTGATTCCCTGCAAAGCATCCGTATATGGTATGTCATCCCATACATCAGTTGACATCATCAAAGTATAAGCCTCTATAATATTCAATACGCCTATATAATGATTATATCCATTTGTGGTAGAACTCGTTTTAGCAATTAGAATTTCATTTAAAGTATTTTCATAAACATTCTGCCAAGCATCATCAAAACGGTTAGGCGTTAAGCCTGTATATTGGTTAAAAGCAGACCATTGTCTAGCTACTCCTTCCACTTGTTGTACTAACATGCTATTAAATCTGGAAAAATCTCCGCCAACATTATCTGCTAAGGCGATCTGAAAAGCAGGCAATTGAGCAGTAACTGGTACGGAAGTGGGATTATTAGGGTCACTATTAATTAAATCCCCTGCTATATAATCTTCACAACTAAGAAAAGAGCAGGTTAATAGGGAGACTAATAAAAACTTATTAAATATTTTCATTATTTTAAATTTGTAAAGCACCTAATTTAATAGACTGTAAACAGTTTTCAGTTGTCTTAATCGACTTAAAATCAATCTCGTTCAAACACGGGTAATTAATAAAAATGATCCGTTATTTAATACTCGTATTGCTTAGTTATAAGCTACTCCCTTTTCTAAAAACTGTTAACTGCTTCAACCTACCCTTGTTAGACACTTTTAGTTCTTTATAAAAAAATTAAATCTTTTTTTTAAGATATTCATTCCTAAAAATCAAAAGATAATTTAACGATAAAAGATTTAGTACTCGGCATATTAAAATAATCAAATCCTTGACCATTACCTGTACCTGTCAAACTAGTTTCCGGATCAATCCCATCATAATCTGTTTTTAACCAAAGATTTCTTCCCGAAACACCGATAGAACCTCCTTTCATCCAACTAGTAGCAGGAAATCGATAATTGACGCCCAATTCTCTTAATCTTATCCAGCCACCATCTTGCACAAATTGTTCTCCAACCGCACCAAATCCGCCTAAAGAAGAAGTCCAATAATTTTCATCTCTTACCACAGGAATGTCATTCGGTGTTCCATCAGATTGCTTCACCCCTTCAATAGGTGTTGCAGTTTCTTCTCTAGTGTCCGCAGTTAATTGAGACCGTCCAAAGAAAGAAAGTGCCCAAGCAGTACCATTCCAAAGATCACCTCCTTCTCTCCAATCTAATAAGAAGTTCAAAGAGAATCTTTTATAAGCAATGGTATTATTCCACCCAATAATAAAGTCAGGATTTGGGTCACCAATAGCTCTTTGCTTAGGATCTACTGCCTGATAGCCATATTCAGAACTGTTTGGATCATCATTAATAACGACTGCTCCACTAGGAATATTCAAACTTTGGTCTTTATCTGTACCTGCATCTGCTCTTAAATAAGCACCACCAAAAATAGACCCATATTGATTACCTTCCACTAAATAAGTACCTGCGGTATTAAAACCTGCCAAAAATAACCTTTCGATACCAGGGGCTAATTTCTCTACAATATTCTCTGATTTTGTGAAATTAACTTGGGTATTCCAGCTAAAATCTTTTGTTTGTAAAGGCGTAGCATTTAAGGTCAATTCTATTCCTTGAGAAGACATCTCCCCTGAATTCAGCCAAATATTTTCATAACCTGTAGATAATGCCAAAGAGGCATTTAAAATCGCATCTTTAGTGTTACCATTATAATAAGTCGCATCCAAACCTAAACGACCGTTTAAAAATCTTAAATCTAATCCAACTTCAAAAGTAGTTGTTAATTCGGGCGTTAAATCTGCATTACCTAATAATTCATCCTGATCAAATGCGGTAAGACCACCAATAGGGAAACCTATATCATCTCCCCAACCATCACCAATATCACTAGGCGCTAAAAATACAGATTGAGTAGAATAAGGATCCGGAGGCCCTGCACCTACCTGTGCATAAGATAATCTTAACTTACCAAAAGAAAGGAGGTCTGTATTATCCATCAATTCTGAAAAAACAAATGCCAAAGAAGCAGATGGGTAGAAAAAACCCGTATCTTCTAACCTAAAATTAGTTGGATTACCCAATCTGGAATCATAATCTTGTCTGGCACTTAAAGTAGCATAAAAAGTTCCTCGCCAAGAAGCCTCCGCTTGTCCAAAAAATCCTAAAGACCGATATCGATTTATATCCTGTTCTGAGGTCAGCGCAGAAGCATTACTAATATCTAAGAAACCAGGAAATACTAAGCCTGTTCCTTCTATAGAAGTTCGTTGTTCGTTATAGGAAAAGGCATTAATACCTGCCACATAATTTAAAGAAATATCCTCCGTGAGTTGACCGCTTCCTAGTACATTAAAATAATTATCGTATTGTTTAAGGCTAAATTCATCTAAATATACCGCACCATTAGCATTCGTTCGAGAATTAATTTCAAAATCTTGTTTTCTCACGTCACTCGTAATATCATACCCTATGTTGATGCCAAACCCTATCCAGTTGTTAAGCTGATAATCTATTTTTACATTACCAAATGTTCTGGAAACATCTTCATATCCAAGTGCTTTATTAATTACCCAATAAGGATTATCATATCCACCTCCTCCTCGGTAGTTCCTTTGAGAAAAGTCATCAAATTGGTAGGCAGATACTTGATCTACTGCATCTTCAGGATTAAAACCATTAGTGTTATCAAAGGAAACGGGGGTTCTCAATTGACCTAATAATAAACCAGAGGTATTGGATCCTTGCTGTACCCTTACATAATCTGATTTGCTAAAATTAACAGAACCAGAAATGGTTAACCCCTCTAAAGGACTAAGAGAAGAAGCTAATTTAACTGTTTTTCGCTTATATTCTTCATTGGGTATGACACCTGTAGCTCGAAGGTCAGAAGCTGAAAGTCTAAAAGTAGCTAACTCATTCCCACCAGAAAGAGATAAGGAATTAGTAAAATTCATCCCTGTTTGGTAAAAAGGATCAACGTTATTATACGTATTTGCTGGATTACCATTCCCTGCACCGCTAGGTACTAAAAAACCATTTTTATCATACCTATAAATTCCTGCCGCATCAAAAGCGTTGGCACTCGTTGGCGCATTGGGGTGATTTGAGTCAGTTGCATATTCCAAATCACTCACTTTAGGTCCCCAACTTCCAGAAGCACCAGTAGAAGGACCCCTATAATTCCCTCCACTACCTTGTGCATAAATACTTTGTAAATCAATCATCTGTGTAATGTCATCAAAACCTGCAGAGGTAGAAAAATTAACCGCTATCTGTTTTTGATTTTTACCTTTTTTAGTCGTAATTAATACCACTCCTGCTGCACCAGCTGTACCGTAAAGTGCAGTCGCAGCTGCCCCTTTTAAGATATTCATAGATTCAATGTCGTCTGGATTCAAATCCATCAGTCTATTTGAAGTTGCGGTTCCTGCTGTAGTTCCATCTATATCCCGAACCAAACTTTCGTTATTCGTACGAACACCATCAATAACAATTAAAGGTTGGTTATTTCCGACCATAGAAGTTACCCCTCTTATTAAAATACGAGAACCGCCACCGACTGAGCCAGAAGATCGAGTAATCTGAACACCAGATGCCTTGCCAACTAAAGCATCTACGGCACTACTCGCGCCTGACCGAATAATGTCTTCTCCGCCAACTTTTTGAACGGCGTATCCAAGGGATTTCTCAGCCCTTCTTACCCCTAAAGCGGTAACAACTGCTGTCTCTAAAACAACCCCTTCTCTCATTACTACGTCTAATACATTAGAGGCAGTTAGTTCAATTTCCCGACCACTATATCCTGTATAACTAAAAAGTAAGGCCGAACTTCCTTCAGGGACATCTAGGCTGTAAACTCCATTAAAATCTGTAACAGTACCAATTGAAGATCCTTTAACTAATACGCTTGCACCAATTAAAGCTTCTCCTGATTCATCTGTTACGGTACCTGTAATGGTTCGTTGTGCCATTATTGTTCCAATGCACAACAATAAAATTGTAAAAACCATTGAAAGTTTTTTCATAGTAAATTAATGTTTTAGTAACGTTGTAAAAAACTTCTTCAACTGAGGAGGTTGTTATTTACTTGTTACTTAGTAGTTCCTCAAGCTAATACTGTCGGTAAAACATCACATTTAACCACCAAACTCATAGGGCTAATTATAAGTGTAACATGGAATTAACCAAATGAATTTGGCAATAACGCATTGTTTGACCGTATTAATCCAAACAACTACTTAGATTAAAAAATTAATACCTAAAATGGACTGTGTGAGTTAAAATACGTAAGGATACCACTAGGTGGAGTATTTCATAACAAATGAAAAAACTAGAATAGATAGCTAGCCTAAGTGGCTATTTCTACCATTTAGAAGCATAATCTTCTTTTTCAGTCGGGTAATTCCTTAATACTTTAAGCTTTTCAAGCCATATCAAGTATTGATTAAAAAAATTAAAAAAGCATGTCTAAACAAACAAGAATGGATTGAATAAATTAAAGTAGGCGAATCACCGAAGGGAAAATTACAGTAGTAGATAGGGGAATAACCCTAAATGATAGCAAGACAAAGCAGCTATTCCTATCATTTAATAGCATAATTTTTTAGTCAGGTAATTCTTAATACTTTAAGCTTTTCAAGCCATATCAAGTATTGATTAAAAAATAGTGATTGGGTTTAAGTAATTTTTTATTTCTCTTTATTTTAAAATTAGTAGTGAAAGGATCTTTAATACTTCAAAAAGAAATAAATTTATGGTGATAATGGGTTTATTTTAATAGTAATAGAAGTATCAAAACTAAGACTTTTTTTTAAAATCACCCTAATTTATTTAACTTTTTTTTAACGTCCATTTATTTATTAACTGTTTCAAAGTATAAAACGCTGCTTCTATTTATAAAAAAATTAGGCTATTTTAGCCTCTCTTTAAAACCCTACTAGGGTTCACTAATGCCGCCCTTACCGCCTGAAAACTAACCGTTCCCAAAGCAATCAATAAAGTACCGAATCCAGTAGCTGCAAAAATCCACCAAGACAAGTCCGCTCGATAAGCAAATTGAGTTAACCAATTGTTCAATAGATAATACCCCAAAGGCATGGCTATCAAAGAAGCAATAACCACCAATCCAATAAAATCTTTAGATAATAATTGCCATAAATTGGTAACCGAAGCACCCAATACCTTACGAATACTAATTTCTTTTTGTCGTTGAGCAGCAGTAAAAGTGGCTAGACCAAATAAGCCTAAACAGGAAATTAATATAGCGATAGCAGCGAAATATTGAGATAAGGTGGTCACTCGCTGTTCAGCTGCATATAAAGTAGCATATTCTTCATCTAAAAAACTAAAAGTAAATGGTAAGCCTGCATTATATGCCTTATAAGCTTTTTCAATTTGTAATAATGTTTGTTGTTCTTCCCCCGCTTTAATACGCACAATAGAGCTAGAATTATTAGGACTAAATTGAATAAAACAAGGCATAATATCCTCGTATAAAGAAGCAAAATGAAAGTCTTTTACCACACCAATAATTTGTCGGTCAGTCCCCCATAAATTAATGGTTTGCCCAATTGGATTTTTTAACCCCATGGTCTTGATGGCGGTTTCATTAAAAATTATTTTTTCATTTTCGGTGCTAAATAGTTCTTGATAAGTCCGTCCTTCTGCCATCGTTAAGTTTAGCAACTCTATCCAATTATAATCTACGTTGAGTGTGGCAAAATCTATTTTTTCATCTGGTAATTTACCTTCCCATTTTAAGCCCCAAGTTGTTCCATGGTCTCCCACTACATTATGCCAAAAGGTAGACGTTTCCATAACACCAGGCAGTTTTTTGATTTCTTGTAAAAAGGTGTTTGGATTTTCATTTAGCTTGCCTTCATTGCCAAAAATGAGGACATTATCTTTATTAAACCCTAAGTTTTTAGCTTGGATATAGGTCATTTGTTGATAGACGACCATTACCGAAATGATTAGTAAAATGGAAATAGCGAATTGGAAAATGACCAACCCTTTTCTAGCTAAAATCCCATTGGAAGCGGTATTTATTTTGCTTTGCAATAAATGTAAAGGTCGAAATCTAGACAAGTATAAGGCAGGATAACTTCCTGATAGTAGGCCAGTAACTAAAGTAATTCCTAAAATTGTGCTTATTAAATTGGTAGAAAAAGCTAACTGAATTTGCTTGCCTGTAATCTGGTTAAATTCTGGTAAAAACCAAACGACTAGTAATAATGCAATACCAAGGGCACAAAACGTTAATAATATAGATTCCCCTAAAAACTGAAAAATTATAGAATTTTGACTTGCACCGATGGCTTTTTTAATCCCTATTTCATTCATTCGCTGCGAAGCTTTGGCAGTCGATAAATTCATAAAATTAATACTCGCCAATAGCAGAATAAAAATGCCAACTAGTGTAAATAAGCGCACATAAGTAATTCTGCCGCCACTTTGTTGTCCATTTTCAAATTGGTTATATAAATATTGGTCACCATACCGCTGGAGAAAAATTGTACCAATGGAGGACAACCATTCTTCGCCTTTTAATTCTTTGTATTTATCTCGATGAAAGTCTTTTATTTTTTCATTTAAGGCGGAAATATTTGTGCCTTCTTTGACTAACACATAGGTTTCTGGACCACTATTACCCCAATCTTTAAAGTCATCATCGCTATTGTCAAAAAAGAATTGATAATTAAAAACTGCATCAAATTGTGCGGTGGAATATTTAGACGGTTTGGCAAAAACGCCCGTTATTTGAAATTGTCCACTAAAATCTTCGTGTTCCCAATCTATCGTTTTTCCAATTACCTTTTTAGTATCTCCGAACAATTTGGTTGCCAGTTCATCGGACACAACCACCGCTAATTTATCTGTCAATAAATTGGCTTTATCTCCTTGTAGAATTTCCCAAGAAAAAACATCGAAATAATCTTTTCCCGCCAACTGTCCAACTGCCTTCATTTTCGTCTCTCCTTTGGTAATAATGCCTTGTTTAACATCAAACCAAGAATCGCCTATCACATTAGTCGCATATTCTATTTCGGGTATTTCTGCTTTTAAAGCACGAGCTAATTGGCTGGGCGTACTCGTTTCTGTTAATAATCCGCTCGGTGTTGGGTAATTTTCTTTGACGACAAATAAACGCTCCTTATTTTCAAAAAAGCTATCCATTTTCACTTCTTCATATACCCATAAATAAATCATTAAAGCACTCGCCAATCCAATAGACAAGCCAATTAAATTGATTAAAAAAGCGCTTTTATATTTTCTAAAACTGCGCAAAGTAATGAGTAAATTATGTCTAAACATAGCAAGATGAATTAAATGATGATGACTGGTTATTGGTCGAATAATGCCAATGCGAAAAAGAGAAAGAACGGCTAGGAAAAAGCACCAATCCGCCTTCCCTTTAGTATACAGTTGAATATTATGTTCGTATTTTTCGTGTAAATCGCCTTCGATGTCTTCTGCGTAATCTGGATGGCAGAACCAGCGGAAGAATTTTAGGAGGTATTTTGGTGGTTTAGGTGAATTCATTGAAACCGATTAACGTAACACAACTCTCTGAGTTGTGAAGAAGCAATGACATACACAACTCAGAGAGTTGTGTTACGTTACTCATTCTTAATAGCCTTCACAGGATTCATCAAAGAAGTTCGCAAAGCTTGCACACTTACAGTTAATAAGGTAATAGCCAGTGCAGCAACAGCAACTACCATAAAGACCCACCAAGATACATCGGTACGATAAGTATAATTTGCTAACCAATCATTGGTAAAATAGTAAGCAAAAGGAACTGCCAGACAACAAGAAATGGTAACCAACAACACAAATTCTTTAGATAATAATTGCCATAAATTAAGAATCGAAGCACCCAAGACTTTTCTAATCCCAATTTCTTTAGTGCGTTGTTCGGCGATATAAGTAGTCAATCCGAATAAACCTAAACAAGAAATAATAATGGCTAGTATCGCAAAGAAAGCTGCTAATTTTCCAATACGTTCTTCGCTTCTGAATTTTCTGGCAAAAGTTTCATCCTCAAATCGATACACAAAGTCGTTCTCTGGGTCGTATTTTTTATAAACCGTTTCGACTTGTGCTAAGGTTTCTTGAGCATTGCTTTTAGGATTCAATTTGATATTAATGAAGTTATGAAATCGTTTTTCGTGCAGCATAAATAACATTTGCCGAACAGGCTCATAAGGAGACTGGGTAATCATATTTTTAACAACGCCTACAATTCTATGTTCATGCTCGCCGCCTCTCATAATCGTTCCAATAGGATTTTCCAATCCCATATATTCGACCGCCGCTTCATTGATGACAAAAGCAGAGGAGTCCGTTGCAAAGTCTCTAGAAAAATCTCGACCTGCAACCAATTCCCAATCAACCATATCGCCAAATTCATAGGTGACTCTCAGCGTGGTAAAATTATTACTAGTATTTGGGTCTTTTCCTTCCCAAGTAAAACCACCATTAGTAACATTTGAAGACGTGATAGGAGAATCGGTAGCCACTACTTCTTCAATACCATTAACGGTCAATAAATCTGTTCGCAATGCGGCTAAATGGGGAATGATGGCATCCTTACTTTTAATAGGAATTCGGACAATATTGTCTCGGTTATAATTGATAGGTCGATTTTTGGCATGTTGAATTTGTTTAAAAACGAAAAGCGTACCTATGATTAGACTAACCGACACCGTAAACTGCGTGACGACCAATACCTTTCGAGGTAGGTTGGCTAATTTTCCAGAGCGAAAAGTACCTTTTAGTACTTTGACAGGTCGGAAAGAAGATAAATATAAAGAAGGATAGCTTCCCGCTAATAGTCCTGTTAGTAGAATAAAGCCCAAACTGACCACCCAAAATAGTGGTTGTCGCCAAAGTAAGGTCATCTCTTCGCCAGCCATTTGATTAAAAGTAGGTAGAAATAGCTGTGCTAAAAATAAAGCCACAACAAAGGCTAACAGCGTAACTAATAACGATTCGCTATAAAACTGCCCAATGATTTGCGCACGCATCGAACCAAGTGTCTTTCTAATACCAACCTCCTTGGCTCTTTTTTCAGAACGAGCGGTGCTTAAATTCATAAAATTGATGCAAGCCAATATCAAAACGAACAAACCAATCGTGCCAAATAACCAAACATATTCTATTCTGCCACCTGCATTTTTTCCGTTTTCGAAGCTATTATACAGATACCATTGGTTCATTGGATGTAGAAAAATTTCAGGCTTATTCTGTTGAGCATATTCTGAGTCAATATTATCGTATTTGATTTTTTTGATAGCTTCAGAAACTTGTTCCATCGTTGCCCCTTCAGTAATTTGGCAATACGCCCGAAACCAGCTATTACCCCAACCTACTCTACTTTCAAAGTCGGCGACCTTTACTAATAACTTAAAGGGTGCAATAAAAGTCAAATCTCCAAAAGAAGAATTTTTAGGTAAATCTTTATAGACCCCACTTACGGTCACTTCTATGTTCTTACCAATTTTTAGCAATTTCCCCATAGGGTCACTCGTCCCAAATAATGCCTCGGCTGTAGATGCCGATAAAACAACAACATTCATATCTTTTAAGGCATCTCTAGTGCCATGTACCATTTCCAAAGACAACATTCCCATGACATCTGCACTAAAATATCCACCTTCCTTAGTTACTTCTTTATCTTCAAAAGAAAGTAAATAGTCATCCGTGCCAGCACTAGTCACAATATAATCAAATTTATCGGCGTGACTATTGCGCAAGGCGGGTTCTAATTGCATCGCTTGACCTCGCCAAGTTTCTATCTCTCCCCCATTAAAGGTTTGATTCTGCATGAATTGAGCAATTCTTTCGCTATTTTCATATTGGCTATTAAAGGAAACTTCATTATAAACCCACAGGCCAATTAGAATGGCAACCATCATTCCCAAAGCTAATCCACCAATATTAATGGCAGAAAAGCCTTTGTTTTTTGTAATATTCCGCCAAGCTATTTTTAAATTATTTCTAAGCATAAGATTCGGGATAAGTGTGTGAAAAATATTAAAGGGTTTTATTAATTCGGGTCGCAAAAGAGACAGGACCATTAGTAGGAACAGCCAATCTGCTTTTCTTTTTTGGTGTTGTGTTACATATCGTTCGTACTTTTCGTGTAAATCTCCTTCGATGTCTTCTGCATAATCTGGGTGACAAAACCAGCGGAAGAAACGGAGCAAGTATTTTGGTGTAGAATGTCTATTCATTGAATCAGGTTAATGTAACAACTCAGAGAGTTGTCTTACGTTTCTTAGCACAACTCGGAGAACCGTGAAACGTTATTCATTTTTTATTGCCTCCACAGGATTCATTAAAGCAGCTCGAAGTGCCTGAAAACTCACCGTTAATAACGTAATTCCTACCGCAATTAACCCGACAACAAGAAAAACGAACCAAGAAATATCAATTCGATACACAAAATCCGTCAACCAATTATTCGCAAAATAATAGGCAATTGGACTTGCCAATAAACAAGCAATGATGACCAAAAGGATAAACTCTTGAGATAATAATTGCCATAAATTACCGACGGAAGCACCCAATACTTTTCGGATTCCAATTTCTTTGGTGCGCTTTTCTGCCATATAAGCTGCCAATCCAAATAAACCTAAACAGCTAATCAAAATCGCTAAGCCTGCAAACACGGCAGCTAGTTGACCAATCCGTTCTTCGGCTGCAAATTTTCGTTGATACGCATCATCCATAAATTGATAATCAAATGGTGTAGTTGGTACAATTTCTTTAAAAACGGCTTCCATTTTTGCCAAAGCTTCTCTGGTTCCCATCTGTGGATTGAGCCGGAAAAATTGCCAACCAAATCCTTTTTCTCCTAAAAACATAATCGCTGGCATCGGTGCTTCATAAGGGTTTGCTTTTATCAAGTCCTCTACTACTCCTAAAATGGTGAAATTATTGATGCCTTGATGGCCATATTTATACTTTAATTGTACCCCAACTGGGTCAGTTAAGCCCATTGCTTGGCGAGTAGATTCCGTGATAATGACACCTGATTTATCAGTAGAAAAGTCTTTAGAAAAATCTCTTCCTGCTAGTAATTCCCACCCTACCGTTTTTCCATAATCTTCATTAATCGAGATGGTATTGAGGGTTAAATCTATATTGGCATCTTTGTCTGGCCATTCAAATCCTTGGTTATTGCCTCTATTATTGGTAAGCGGATAATTGCCTTGGGCTGCTTCTATCACCGCACCTGATTTCTTCAATGCTTCATGTAATATTTCGACCTTTTTATAAGCCTCGCTGGTCGCTTTAGGCATCATGATTAACCCATTCTGTTCATAGCCAACTGGGCGATTTTTAGTATGTTGGATTTGTTGAAAAACAAGCAATGTGCCAATGATTAAGGCAATAGAGATGGTGAATTGGAAAACGACTAAGGCTTTGCGAGGAAGTGCTGCATAATCCCCTGTTCGAGCCGTACCTTTTAGTGCTTTGACGGGTTGGAAACCCGATAAGTATAATGCGGGATAACTACCAGCTAAAACGCCTGTAAATAAGGTGAATCCTAAGCCAGTCAACCAAAATAGAGGTTCGGATAATGGTAATATAATTTCTTTATCTGCTACTTCATTAAACCAGAATAAATTCATTTTTACCAAAAACAAAGCAACTCCATACGACATTAAAGCGACCAAAAAAGATTCGCTTAAAAACTGACTAATTAACTGCCCTCTTTGAGAACCCATCGTTTTGCGAACGCCTATTTCTTTGGCTCTCTTTTCGGAACGAGCCGTACTTAAATTCATAAAATTAATGCAAGCCAAGAGTAGGACAAATAAGCCGATGAGACCATAAAACCAAACGAATTGTAAGCGTTGACTAGTCGCTATTTTCCCATTGTCAAATTCATTATACAGGTGCCAATTTTTCATGGGTTGTAAAAGTATTGCTGGCTTAACTAGCGTTACTCTGTCTTCTGGTAAATGGTTAGCTAATTCATTTTTAACAGCTGCTGTCGCTGTCGCAAAATTAGTCGTTTCCTTAATTTGTGTGTAGATGCGGATGTTGTAATTATCCCAAGCATTTTCGTCTTGGTTTGTTAAAGCAAAATATAAGGATAAAGGGCTAAAAAACGTAGCCTCATGAAATCGGGAGCTATTAGGCAAATCTTCATAAACACCTGTTACTTTTACCTCAACGCTCCCCGCTAATTTAATAACTTGATTAATGGGGTTAGTTTGACCATAGAGTTTTTTAGCTAAAGTTTGGGATAGAAAAATACTCTTCTGTTCTTTTAGTCCTTCTTGGCTTCCATGAAGCATTTTCAGCGAGAACATTTCTGCCCCTTCCCATTGCATAAAATGCCCTTCTTCGGCAAAGCTTTTGGTATCTGTAGCTAATACCCATTCTTCTAATTGACGCATCATTACGACCTGCTCAAAATGGTTTTGATATCCATTTTTTAATAAAGTACCTAGTGCAGTTACCTGATAATCACTAGTAATTCGTTCCGCTTTTCCTCGCCGATTTTCTTGTCGTTTTACTTGGGCAATGTGCTCATAATTTTCATGGTATTGATTAAAAGTTAGTTCATCGTGTATCCATAAACCAATTAACATGGCAACCGCCATACCGAGTGCTAATCCTCCAATATTAATTAATGAAAAACCACTATCCCTCCATAAAGTGCGAAGACTTATTTTAAAGTTATGCTGAAACATGATACTTATATTTTGTAAAAACGGGTTTTCAAAATTTCGGAGTAGGCTTGG
>JAFMDF010000577.1 GCA_017857395.1 Bacteroidota bacterium
GATTATTTATTGGATATTGAGTGTAGTCAAGTGATTTGTTTACCTATAGGGGTTGAGGTAAAACAAGAATAAGAGTCCTTATAGTCATATTTTTGGATACGAAAACCCGTTAATAATTTAGCTGCTGTAATAATATCATTTTCCGTATAATTGGTGTAATTCCCTACACCGATTTGCTCCCTTTTTAGAATGGTGAATAATTCTAAAAATTCGCAGGCATAATTTTCATTCGGCGCTCTTTTATGGTTGCTATGATTGTCTAAATAGAGCGCCAGTTAGTTTGTTATAGGTGGTACGCTAAAAAAGCGGCACATTCGAAATGTTAATAAACTTGAAACGTAAATTGTTTTTAATTTTGTATCAGCAAGGCAAATATAATTAAAGAAGTTATTACTTACTTAAAACTCGACCTAGAAATGCCGTTTTGTTGCTAGAAAAAACATTTTTATGACGAAGTATTTGCCCGTTTACTATTACATACTCAAATCCAGTAGCCAATTGATGTGGCTTTTCATAAGTAGCATTCGCTTTGATGTTGGCAGGGGCAAAGATTAATAAATCTGCAAAATAGCCTGTCTGAACTAACCCACGTTTGGAAATCCCAATCGTTTGAGCAGGAAAACTAGTCATTTTCCGAATGGCTTCTGCCAAACTTAACCGCTTTCTTTTGGAGACATATTCCTCAATAATTTTAGCAAAAGCCCCATAGCCTCTTGGATGTCGCATAGTCGGACTACCATCCGAGCAAATCATTACTTTGGGATGTTCAATAATTTCCGATTGTAATTCATCATCCATAATAAAATAAGCGCCTGAAGCTCGGTTTGGGCCAATACCTAAAAGTACTTTTTCATAAGGCAAACCTTGTTCTTTACTCAGTTGAGCCAATGTTTTTCCAGCATAAGGGGCTGTTCCAAACAGCGTGGCTTCTGGGCCATTTCTCTCCATAATCTTTTGTTTTAGAAAAGCCAATAATTCTATCCGTTTATTTTTAACTACTTTTTTATAATCATTGGGTGCTTTTGCCCATTTCGGAAAAACAATGCCAATGCCTGTATAACTTGCAGTATAGGGATAAACATCAGCAGTTACGGAGGTCGTACTTGTTGTATTATCTAATAAATCCAATAATCCTTTTGCTCGTTTTCTTCCCTTTCCATAGACGGATTTCATGTGAGAAACTTGCACATTGCAATGTTGTCCTTGGCGCAATAATTCTTGCACAGAATTTTCTATTTGTGTATCATCTTCATTCCGAACATGACTCATAATTAAGCCATTATTTTTGCCAACAATTTTAGCCAAAGGCAATAATTCTGTATCCTTGGCGAAGATACCTGGAGTATACTCTAAACCCGTAGACATCCCAAAACAACCAGCATCAAGCGCACTTTGCAATAAAGATTGTTGTTTGGCTAATTGAGTTGCACTAGGATTTTTTGCAAAATTAATACCTGCTTGTCTGCGCAAAGTACCATGCCCTACAAATTGAGCGATATTGACGCCTAATTTTTGTTGTTTGACTTGCGCCATCCATTCGACAATATCCCCACTCGGACTACTGCCATCTTGCCCTAAACAGATAGTGGTCACCCCCATCGCCAAGAAATTTTTAAAGTCAGGCGTTTTCAAAGGATCACCATGTGCGTGTGCATCTATGAAACCGGGACTAACGACTTTGCCTGTTGCATCAATCGTTTTTTTGACGATAATTTTAGTCGTATCTACTTGTCCTATAAATGCAATCGTATCGGCCTTGATTAATAGGTCTGCTTTATAAATATTTTCACCAGCACCGTCTATAATTTGCCCGTTTTTGATTAAAATATCAAACTGTTGATTGTTAGTTTGGGCAATGAAAGTCGTGAGTGGAGTAGTAAGGGGAGTAGTATCATTTTTACAAGAAAAACAGGCAAGAAGTAGCAGTAGAACAGGCAAATGCTTGGACATAGTTAAAGTAGTTTAGGCTGAAATGTAATAGTTAAGCTTGTTGCCAAGGGATGGTTTGCCAACGGATTTATTAAGAACCGTAGCTTGGACATCCTTGTCCGAGCATATCTAATACGACTGCTCGGACAGGGATGTATAAGCTATGGTTAATCGCTCAAAAAATGTAAGATACGATATTTTGAGAGACATTCATTTTGATAGCTACTTTTACCTAATGACTATGTGTCCTCCGTTCCGCTGTGGTTTAAAAAACTGTTTATTCAATTAAAACTCAGTCAAAGTCCCAGCAGGCAAAGTCTCCAAAACTTCAATATCAGTCAAAGCATATTTCCCACGCCCACCAGATAATTGAATCAATCCATGTTGCGTATAGCCGTCCCAAGGAATCTGAAAACGAGGCGCTTCGTCCGTCGCATTGGTATAAAAATCCCATTGCGTCACCAATCGACTGGTTTTATCGACATAAACCAAATATTTATTATCTGGGGTCACACCTACATTTTTAAAAGTCATTGCTAAAACATCTGCTTTAGCACCTGCTTGTGTCATCTCTTCGCCAACATATTTTAAAGTAACGCCAGAGTCTTTTAATTTATAAGGCATCACTAACCAATAAGTATCATTAATCCATTGAGATTTCCCGCTTTTGGTTAACGCTCCAATTCTTGGATGATTTTTATCAATTAAAGTATCTCCCAGCATGGCTTTTCCTTCCATACTATGAATATTCATCAATAAAATTTTATCCTCTTTTTGGTAATCAATCCGAATATCTCCTGTTAATTTATCCCAAGTATGGACTCTAGAACCAAAAAAATTGAATTTAATAAAACGGGTTTTTTCATAATTTTGACGACCGCCCATGGCTGCCATAACTTCATCGGCAATGGCGATAGCTTTGGTATCAGAATTGGTTAAATCAAAACCTTCTGCAGGCGGATTGCCTTTAATCAGCCCAGTTGTAGCGGTATTGCAGGCAAACAATAAAGGAATTAAAGCGCATAATAAAAGATACTTCATAATGGATGATTTTTTAAAATTTGATAAAAATAGGAAATATCTGGTATAAGTGGTCGGACAAAATTGTTATATTGTTAAAATGGTTGTATTGCTATCGTAACGAATTGCCACACAACAATACAGCAATATAACAATTTAACAATTATTGCGAGAATAAATACGTCCAAGCTACAGATACCAACTTATTAGAAAAAAGCATTCGTCCATAATTGAACAGCTATCGTCCAAATTCGGACAAATAAAAGACTGAATTTTAATAATTATTTGGTTCAACTACATATTTTACGGGATAAGAATATAAAAAAATAAAATTTGA
>JAFMDF010000213.1 GCA_017857395.1 Bacteroidota bacterium
ATATTATTTCGTGTAATTTATGTATTAATCAAAAATTTGAGCGAACCTAGCGTAACTAACTAATAAATAAACTAAATCATATTATCTGTGGAAGGTATCCGTGGAAATTAGAAAACTTAGCTTCCCACGGATGGCAATTTGTATGATTTCTTTTTCTTACAATCCTTAGTCGCTTCTAGTGTTCGATAAAATAAGAAGATATGCTTAAACTTTACGTTATAGATTTTGGCAATGTTACTACCTAAATCCGCAGTCAATAATTTTCACCACGGATAGCTTAACGCATTATTTATCAAAGCGTCTTAAATTTTCCATCAAGGCTATAAGTAACATCCTCCCCATTTTTTGCCCGACATTCTACTCGCAGCGCATATTCATTTCCAGCTTCTAAATCTTTCAATTGAAAGGAATGGGTATAATTTTTATCGTCAGTAACTTTAACCCAGTCAGTTGATAACCATTTTCTAGTACCTTTTGCCCGATAGGCAATTTTTATTTCTCCTTCTTGACCAACAATATCCATTTTTGATAAATTGGCCGACCTAGCCTCCTCTGTCAATTGAATCGACTTAGTTAATCTGGTCGAAATAGTGGCTGATGTAGCACCTATATTAAGCACATCAAAACCCGTTGCCATAAAAGGGCCACCTGAACGAGAAGATAACTGTGTTTCATTAGGGAATTCTTTTGGAATTTCTTGTGTTACCTCACCAGTTGCTGCCCACTCTGTTCCTCTTTGCAATAAAGTGATAAAACCGACACAATGCTGAGAGTAATTGCCATGTCCCATAGTCGTATGAAAAACTCGACCGTAACCGTAATGAACCGTCATTGCAGAGGGTTCATGCCTGCCAGTTCCACCAGTTTCAGTAGCACTATAAGCACTTAGCAATACCTTTACATTTTTGGCAGGTCCTCTTAATTGGTCATATAACTCATCTTTGGTATGTAGCCATTTTTCGGGCATTCCCTTGGTAATAGGGTGGTTTGGATTTCTGACTTGTACTACAAATTCATGTTGTCTACCATGATGCCCTCCTTTTCCAGCACTTGTATCTCGGATTAACTGACCCTGATTATCATAATATAAATAAGGCCCATCCTTTTCGTTTCGTTTTTCCCAACCGCCCAAACCAATCATCTCATTATAAGCTTTCCAATTTGGAAAAGCATTATCGGCTGCATGAATGGTTACAAAACCACCGCCATTATAAACAAATTTTTCAAAATCCTTTTGCGTTTCAGCAGGCCAATCCGCCCCATTATAATTAGATAAGACCACATCAAAAGCCGCAAAATTGGGTCGAAAACTAGCTAATGAATTTTCTTTGGATGGGGTACTGGCAACCGAAACTTGAAATAAATCCGTTTCTTCCAAATATTTTTTCATAATTTGAGTGCCGTCCTGCCAATTTCTATGATTGTTTTGTCCATCAACAATCAGGACTTTGATTTTCTTTTTTAATAACCCCCTATCATTCAACCAGCCTTTACACAAGTTTGACCATTCTTCGGTAATCCCTCTTCCTTTGGCTAAACCAAAACCATGTCCACCTCCTTCAAAAATATGTAGGGTAGCAGGAATTTGATGTTTGCGTAAAGCCAAATAATATTGCACACTATTTTCTGGAAGAACGGCTTTATCATCATTGGCATGAATCAATAGGGTAGGAGGGGTTTCGGCGGTGACTTGCAGTTCATTAGAAAAATGTTGAACAGCAGCACTATTTGGGTTTGCGCCAATAAGATTATTCTTAGACCCTTTATGCGTAATTCCTTCTTGCATAGAAATAACGGGATACATTAAAATAGAAAAATCAGGCCGACAAGCATATTTTTCTACTTCCAAGCTTGCATTCGGATTGCCTTTATCAAAATGAGTTGATATGGTACTTGCCAAATGGCCCCCTGCAGAGAATCCCATGATACCCACTCTGTCCATATCTAAATCCCATTCTTTGGCTTTGCTACGCACCAATCGCATAGCTCTTTGTGCATCTTGTAAAGCGACTTTATCGCTACATTCCGTAGATTCATGTTTCGGCAACCGATATTTTAAGACAAAACCCGTTACCCCAAAAGAAGTAAACCATTCTGCTATTTTCGCCCCTTCTTTGTCCCAAGCTAATCCAGCATACCCCCCGCCAGGACAAATAATAACACTAGTCCCATTTGCCCTTGATTTTTCTGGAAAATAGGCGACTAATTCTGGACGGTGAACTTTGGTAAAAGAACGGTCTTTACCACGGTCATAGATTTTTAGGGTTAGTTCATTTTCGCAGGGAATGCCTTCTGGAAAAAGGGGGAGTATCAAATCTTGGGCAGCAAGTAGATTAACAATTAGTATACAACCGAAAGCACTGATAATATTTTTTATCATTTTATAGAGATTTTAATTTTTTACGTTTCTTAAGATAACCGTAGCTTGGACATTCTTGTCCGAGTACAATGCTGCTCAGGCAAGAATGCCTAAGCTACGATTTATAGCACTTTATTTTTATTGTGAGCGGATTTTTTTATTAAATAGTCCCAAAAGCATAGCCGATACCACCAACCAAAAAGTACCCAAAGCACCAATAATAATGGCATCTAATTCACATGCTAACCATTGCCATTCTGGAGATAAGTCTCTAGCAAAAGTACCCCAACTAATCACTAGAATACTAATTATAATCACTAATATTCCTTGAGTTTTTGTCAACTTTATATTAAAAAATGCCAGTAGAAATAGCCCTAAAATACCGCCACCAAAAATACCTGAAATTTGCCACCAAACATCTAAAGCGCTTTTGGCAGAAATCATTAAAAGCGCAAAACCAGTTCCCAAAACTCCCCAAATTACCGTACTCCATCTCAGAAATTTCATTTCTTCCGAATTAGTTAAATCGCTTTTAATGAGTCGTTTGTAAAAATCCAAGTGCAAAACAGTTGCAGAACAATTTAAGGCAGAATCAATCGTACTCATAGCCGCAGCGATAATAGCTGCAATTAATAAACCTTTTAGACCAACAGGTAATTGAGTGGCAATAAAATAAGGGAAAACTTGGTCTCCTTTCGTAATAGTATCTGGTAAATTGGCTATGTTGGCAGTATAAAAAGACCATAAGGCGGTGCCAATATATAAAAAGATAATGGTTAAAAAAGTGTATAAAATAGTAGCCAACCACACCGATTTTTTAGCTGCTGCTTCGGTAGAGACGGCTGCATATTTTTGCACATAATTTTGGTCAGCGATTAAATTGCGGAGATTTTCTGTAATACCATAAATTATCATAACCCATATTGTTCGGTTATCAAAACTAAAATCGGTACTTCCTAAAGAAAATTTTTGCTGATTGATAGCTTTGGCAATAGCAGGAGAATCGCCAAATAGGACTTCTTGGGATAAAAACACCGCACAATAAATAATACCGATTATCATAATAATCGACTGCATAACATCTGTCCAGATAACTGCTTCCATGCCACCTAAAAGGGTATAAATGATAGTGGTAATGCCAATGAGTAAAATAATGTACTCGATGTTCCAATCTAAAAAACTGCCCAATAATAAACTAGCGAGGTATAAAATCACCGCCATTCGACCTATCATGTATAAGACAAAGGAAAAGGCAGCATAAAGTCTTGCCCAATATCCTAATCTTTCTTCTAAAAACCCATAGACAGAAATGGTCTTTGTTTGTCGATACCAAGGAATGATATAGCGAGTAACGACCCAACTGACAGGCAACATACACAAAGCAAAAATCAAAGGATGCCAATTATCATCAAAGGATTTCCCCGGGGTAGCAATGTAGGAAATACTACTGGTATAAGCACTCATCACAGCTATTCCTGCTGCCCATCCTGGAATCGTATTGTCGGCTACCATAAATTGCCTAGCCGTTTTGGTTTTTTTATTGAAATAAAGACCCATTCCTAGTAGGCAGCAACCGTAGACGATTAAAACTAAAATATCTATTGTTTCTAGGGAGTAGTTCATAATAAGGATTGAATGGGGTGAAGGACTGAAGGATTGAAGAAGAGGCAGACTCATTCCTTAATCCTGCAAAATAGCATATTCCGCCTCTAATTCTCTAATAACTATTTCCACTTTTTCTATCATATCGGCATCAAAAGGAAAATAAGGCGGCAACAAAATATTCTGACAAATACCTTTAATAGCCATTGCCGCTTTTAAACTTTTTAAAAACCCAGAACCACCACTACCTAAGCCATATAGCCGTTGATGAATAACCCGAATAATAGCTTGATAGGTTTTTACTAAGTCAGTATCCCCATTTTTTGCCGCTTCATATTGGGCAACAAATAGCTGGGGATATAAATTAGCCCCACCTGCAACACCACCGTCTCCACCTGTTCCAATTGTATCTGCCAATAAAATTTCTGGACCTGTAAAAAAACTAAAATCGGGTCGTTCGATAGTCCCTAAAAGCATATTAAAATAGGTCATATCGCCCGAACTATCTTTAACCCCAATGACCTTTTTATAGGCAGCCATTTTTTGTACCGTATCAACAGCTATCTGGATTTTTGTATGACTCGGCATATTATACAACATCACGGGAAGGGGTAATTGTGGTATCAATAATTTCAACCATTCCAATAACTCTGCTTGTTGAATAGGGGCATAAAAAGGAGGAGCTATGACTAAAGCGGTTGCCCCATGCTGTTGGGCAAAATGAGCTAACTCAATGATTTCTTCGATGGAAGTATCGGTTATCCCTACTAATATGGGCAGTCGATTTTTTACGATTTGTTGAGTTGCTTTGATTAATTCTTTTCTAAGTCGATGGCTTAAATTTGGTGCTTCGCCAGTTGTTCCTAAAATGAATAAACCATGAATGCCCGCCTTTATCATTCGGTTAATCGTATTTTCTAAGCCCTTTATATCCAATTGGGTTGTGGATAAAAGGGGAGTAATCATGGGCGGGATAATGCCTTGGTATTTTTTCATCTTGTTATTTATATGTTGCTTAGTCTTCAATTTTATACGAAACCAGTCTCTATTCTCGCTTCTCTGCTCTCTATTCTAAACTTAAAACCACATGTTTCACCTTCTGCCTCTTCCAAGTATAAGTAACATGAATCAAACCATCTGCCGTTTGCACCATAGCAGGATAACTAAATTCACCTGTTGTTTGATTTTCTAATTCATAAATATCTGTCCAATTTTTACCATCTTTCGAAATGGCTATATTTAATTTGGCTCTATCATTTTTGCCATCTTCTGTTGGATTATACACTAGTAGATGTTGTCCATTTGGAAGGGAAATGCCATCAATTCCTGCACTAGGATTGGGTAAATTGGTAGCTGTTAATTTGCTCCAAGAGCGACCGTTGTCTGAAGACCAAGATTCAACTATTTTGTTTTGGCGACTGCGACACAGTATTTGTAATTTATTTTCAGAATGCCTTAAAACGGTAGGTTGAATCACATCAAAATCAGTATTGGGGTCAATGTCTATCTTTTTCCAAAAATTTCTTTTTGGAGTATAGATTTCCATGTGTGTCCGCCAATAACCACCTTTAAATTCAACACTAGAGGGACATAATAAATCTCCATTGTCTAATTCTATTGGTTTGGCACGAATAGGGCCTAAACGATTTTTGGGTAATTTTTCATCGTACGACCAAGTTTGCCCATCATCTACAGAATATTTCATCATACCCCACCAATCTCTTGGGGTTGGGCCCACTTTATAGAATAAAAAGAGTTTGCCTTTTTTATTTTTAAATAAGACAGGATTCCAACAAGGATAGCGAAGGGTATCATTTTGAATGCCATCGGCAATTTCTTGGATTTTTCCCCATTTTCCATTTTCGAAAGTCGCCAACCAAATCGTTACATCTGGATTTTTTTCTCTAGTACCACCAAACCAAGTAGCCATCATTTTGCCATTCGCTAATTCTACAATGGAGGAAGCATGACATTCTGGAAAGGGGGCGTTTTCATAAATAAATCCTTCTTGTTCGACCGTTACTTGATTGAAAATTGGATTGGTTGAACCAATAATTGGTGCAGGTGGAATAGCAGGTTTAGGTGCGGAACAAGCAGCAATAACTAAGAGCAAGGAAAAAGCAATACAATATTGATTTGTAAAAGCATAAAACGGGAAAGAAAGAAGTCTTTTTCTCATCTGTTAAAGGTTTGATTTTCAGTCTTGTAATTGATTTTGAATTAAGACTACAAAATAGCTAAAAAATTAAAGAATAAAGTAACTTTATTTTTCTTTTTTGTTACCTTCAACCATTTAAAAGTTACAAAACACTAAAGGCATTCTTGTAAGGAATGCTATCTTTAGCAGAAATATTTTTTCTATGAAAAGCCATTTAACTTTCCTTTTTTTGTTAGGCCTCCTTGCTTATTCTTGTACTTCAAATCCTAGCGATGAAGACCATACTGCCAAAAAGCCGAACATCCTGTACATTATGACGGATGACCATTCTTACCAAACTTTTAGTGCTTATGATGACCGATTTATTCAAACCCCCAATTTAGATAGGATTGCCAAAGAAGGGGTTTTATTTAAAAATAGTTTTGTGACCAATTCTATTTGTGCGCCGAGTCGGGCAGTCATGTTAACGGGGAAGTTTAACCACTTAAATGGGCAGTTGGATAATAGAATCCGTTTTGACAGCAGTCAAGCGACCTTTCCAAAACATTTGCAAAAAGCAGGATATGAAACTGCTTTGGTGGGGAAATGGCATTTGAAAAGTCAGCCAACAGGTTTTGACCATTATGAAGTATTAATTGGGCAAGGCCATTATTATAATACCGATTTTATTGAAAATGGAACTAGAAAACGTTCAGATGGTTATGTGACCGATGTCATCACCGATAAAAGTTTGGATTGGTTGGACAATCGAAATAAGGAGAAACCCTTTTGTTTGTTGTTGCACCATAAAGCAACCCATCGAATTTGGTTTCCAGATACTGCTTTATTTAAAGAATTTGAAGACGTTGATTTTGAAGTACCGAGCAACTTTTTTGATGAGTATGAGGGTAGGGTAGCGGCGAAGGAACAAGCCATGAGTATTGATAAAGACATGGATTTAGTTTGGGATAATAAGATGATGGATAAGGAAGGGGAGATTCAAACTAGGTTGAGAAAACCTTATGCTAATCGAATGTATAGCCGCCTGAATCCAGAACAAAAAGCGGTTATTGATGCCTATTATGACCCAATTATTAAAAAATTTAAGGCAGATAAATTAACAGGGAAGGAATTGGCTTTATGGAAATATCAGCGCTATATGCAGGATTATTTGCGCTGTGTTCGGTCAGTAGATAATAATGTAGGGCGGGTTCTAGACTATTTGGATGAAAATGGTTTAGCAGAGAATACTTTGGTGGTTTATACTTCTGACCAAGGTTTTTATATGGGCGAACATGGTTGGTTTGATAAACGATTTATGTACGAACAATCGCTGAGAACACCCTTGGTAATGCGTTTTCCAAAAGGGATGAATGCCCCAAAAAAGGTGGAGGAATTGGTGCAAAATATTGATTATGCGCCTACGTTTATGGAACTAGCGGGACTAGATATTCCAAGTGAAATGCAAGGAAAATCATTAGTGCCGCTTGTTAAAGGAACGAAATCCGATTGGCGAGATGCGATTTATTATCATTATTACGAATATCCTGGCGCGCATAGTGTGAAACGACATTATGGCATTCGAACCGACCGTTATAAATTGATTCATTTTTATAAGGATATTGATACTTGGGAGTTGTTTGATTTACAAACTGACCCAGCAGAAATGCATAATTTGTATGGACAAGCGGAATATGGGGAGTTGGTTTCGGAATTGAAAGAACGATTAGGGGAGTTGCGAGCGGACTATCAAGTAGCTGCGGATTAGAGTGGATAATTGATTTATTGAAATTAAGTAAATAACCACCAATTTTACAGATTGTGGTTTGTGATTACGGTTTGCGATTTATGATGTTAGGTATCAATCACAAATCACAATCTAAATCGCAATCCTGTATAAACGGCAAAAAGAATTTGGCAATGACCATTTTAATTACAAAAAATAACCCAAAATAATGAAAAACAATCTAGTTTTATTCCAACTAATACTAGTCGTTTTATTAACAAACGCTTGCACGCAACATCCCCCAAAAGTCAAACAACCCAATATCATCTTTATTATCTCAGATGACCAAACTTATTCGGACTATAGTTTTATGGGGCATGAACATATACAAACCCCTCATATTGATAAATTATCACGAGAATCCATGACTTTTACCAGAGGGTACGCTACTGCACCTTTATGTAGCCCTTCGTTGGCTTCCATGATTACGGGGCTTTATGCTTTTCAGCATGGCATTACAGGCAATGACCCTGTGGTGGAATATGAAGGCAAAAAAAGTTACGGAAAAGCTGCTAATGGTAATTTTTTACCCAATAGTTATCCTGTTCAAAGAAATAAGGCTTACCAGAAATTAGCTGCCAATTTTTATAAAAATAAATTACTGACGCAAACGCTTTCTGAAAATGGCTATCGTTCTTTTCAAACAGGGAAATGGTGGGTTGGCTCGGCAACAGATGCTCATTTTGATGAAGGGATGACCCATGGAGATTATACCAGAGGTGGGCGACATGGGGATGAAGGATTAAAAATCGGTAGAGAAGGGATGCAACCAATTTATGATTTTATAGCGGAGTCTCAGTCGAAGGAACAACCTTTTTTCGTTTGGCATGCGCCCTTTTTACCACATACGCCGCACACACCTCCTAAAGCATTAGAAGAGAAATATTTAAAAATAGCACCAAGTCCTTATGTAGCAAAATATTGGGCAATGGTGGAATGGTTTGACCAAACGACGGGCGAATTATTGAACCACTTAAAAGAAAAAGGATTAGAAGAAAACACCATTATTGTATATACTTGTGATAATGGTTGGATACAATCGGAAGATAGGCGAGGGTATGCGCCAAGGTCCAAAAGAGCACCTCACGAAGGAGGCATTCGGACGCCTATTATGTTTAAATATCCTAAAGTGATTGCTCCGAAAATGGATGATAAAAATGTTGTAAGTAATGTAGATTTAGTACCGACTGTTTTAAGTTTAATCGGTTTGGAAAAAGGAAATTTGCCTGGTATTGATGTATTAGATGAACAAGCATTAAACAGTAGAAAAGTAGTTTTTGCAGAAGCTTATAACCATGATATTCAGAATATTGACCTACCGACCGAAACGATTTTATATAAAATTGCCATTGAAAATAAATGGAAATTAATGCTGCCGAATCCTCAAATGATTCAACAAGATGCGACGACTCGAAAAGAGGAAATAGCTGGATATTATTCGAAAGATGTTCAGTTATATAACTTAGTTGATGACCCGATGGAATTGACGAATGTAGCTTTGGAATATCCCGAAATTGTAAGTAGAATGACTGGTGAAATTAATGAATGGTGGCAGCCTAATAAAAAGGAATGAAGGAAGCCAAGTGCATGATTTAATAAAAACGGAAGTGCTTTAAAAGAACGAAAACCATATTATGCCAATAAACCAACCATCTGTTTTAATGATTGGTTGCTTTGATACCAAAGCAGAAGATTTTTCTTATTTATACCAATGCCTTTCCAAATTAGGGCTACAGATAATTACGTTAAATACAGGCGTGAGAGGTTCCACAGATGCTTTTCCCGTGGATATTGATGCCGCAGAAGTAGCGAGTCAAACGGATTGGACAATTGAGCAATTATTGACTAAAAATGACCGAGGTATAGTGGTAGAAAAAATGGGGGAAGGAGCGGCTAAAATTATTGCGAAATTAGTAGCAACTGGTAAAATACAGGGCGCTATCGGAATGGGCGGCGGCGGCGGTACTTACATTGTGTTATCTGCCATGCAAACCATTCCAATTGGGATGCCAAAATTATGTCTAAGCACCGTTGCTGCCAAGGATTTATCAAGGCAAGTAGGGACAAAAGATATTGTCTTAATGCCTTCTGTGGTAGATGTAGCAGGTTTAAATAGTGTGAGTCGTTTGCTAATTAGCCAAGCAGCGGGGGCTATTAATGGCATGATACAGACGGAGACTATTACCGAAACAGCTAAAGTTGGTAGCATAGCCATTTCCATGTTTGGCAATACCACGCTTTGTGTCGAGCATTGCACCAAGTTATTAAAAGCCAAAGGTTATGAAGTATTAGCTTTTCATTCGGTAGGTACAGGTGGGCGAATGATGGAATCCTTAATTCAAGAAGGATTTTTTGATGGCGTTTTAGATATTACGACGACCGAATTAGCCGATGACTTATGCGATGGAATTTGTAGTGCAGGCCCAGAACGAATGACTGCTGCCGCCCAAAAGGGCATACCACAAGTAGTCGTTCCAGGCTGTTTGGATATGGTCAATTATGGTCATTTAGATACCGTTCCTGAACGCTACCAAAACCGAAACTTATACAGTTGGGCGCCAGATGTTACCCTAATGCGCACCAATGTTAAGGAAAATAAAATCTTAGGAAAATCAATGGCCAATAAACTCAATTTATCTAAAGGAAAAGTAGCCGTTTTATTACCTTTGAAAGGTATCTCGATTGTCAGTAGTGAGGGCGGTGTTTTTTATGAACCAGCAACAGACCAAGTGTTATTTGATACGATTAAGCATCATCTAAACCCTTCGATTCCAATCATAGAAATGGAGGCGAATATTAATGCCGAAATTTTTGCTAAAAAAGCAGTTGATTTGTTGATGGAGTTGATGGGGTCAGAAAATCATAAATCATAAATCTGTCTCGGTTGTGTGTATTGTGTGTAAACAGTACGATTTAATTAAAGAGGATTTATGATTTATGAATTTTGATGTAAGATTTATGATTTTCAAACTATCAAAAAGAATTGGGAATCAATAGCTAACAAGAATACTCATAATTAAACTAAATAAAATGCCAAATCCATGGACAGGGATAGGAAATCCCTACACCAAACAAGAAGTAAGAGACCGTTTACAAGCGACTTTAGACCAAAACAGAGCAATTATTGGCGCAGGTGCAGGAACAGGCATTAGTGCTAAATTTATTGAAAAAGGGGGCGCAGACTTCTTGATTATTTATAATTCAGGCCGATTTAGAATGTCTGGGCATGGTTCCACCGCAGGGCTGATGGCTTACGGAGATGCTAATGCGGTTGCTATGGAAATTGGAGAATTTGAAGTGTTGCCAGTTGTAGAAGAAATCCCAGTTATCTGTGGTGTACATGGTAGTGACCCAAGAAGAAGAATGTGGCATTTTTTGGGAAAGGTTAAGGACATGGGGTTTTCTGGGGTCAATAATTTTCCAACACATTCTATTATAGATGGCCATTTTAGACAGGTCTTGGAGGAAACAGGGATGAGTTTCCAGAAAGAAGTGGAGATGATTCGGTTGGCAAATCGGATGGATTTATTTACCATTGTTTATGTAGGCAAACCAGAAGAGGCTAAACAAATGGCCGATGCAGGTGCAGATGCGGTGATTGCCCATGTAGGAACGACTGTTGGCGGGTCTATCGGTGTAGTAGGCGCAACTTGTACCATGGATGATGCAATTGAGCGTACGCAGGCGATTATTGATGCAGTTAAAAGTGCGAATCCAGACACTTTCTTTTTAGCACATGGTGGACCAATAAATACCCCAGAAGATGTCCGTATTATTTTAGACAACACCGATGCACATGGCTTTGTTGGCGCCTCTTCCTTAGAAAGAATGGGGGTAGAACAATCTTTGATAGATTTGACAAAGCAATTTAAATCGTTAACCTTAAAGTAAGATATTGTGAGATTGTATGATTGCGTGATTGTGTACGTGATGTGGACAATCACGCAATCATACCATCAAACAGTCATTTCAATAAAATATCAAAACGACATGAAAAATCAAACCATCCAATTCACGTATTTTGTATTGTTGACCCTATTTATTCTAGGATGCGGCACTAAAAAAGCCAACAAAACACCGCTTCCCGAACTGACCTATTTTGGAGAAGTACCTAGGATTCAGAATCCACTCTCCCCAGAAGATTCTCAAAAACACATTCAATTACCAGATGGTTTTGAGGCTGTGCTATATGCGGCAGAACCCAATATTATTAACCCCATTGCTTTTGCATGGGATGAAAAAGGTCGATTATGGGTAGTACAATCGCAAGATTATCCGCATGAGTTGGAAAATGATGTAGGTGGAGATAGAATCACTATTTGTGAAGATACGGATGGAGATGGAAAGGCAGATAAATTTACAGATTTTGCTACGGAGCAAAGTTTAAGTACAGGGCTTGTGATTGTAAAAGGAGGGGTAATTGTGGCACAAGCACCTGAAATGGTCTTTTTGGAAGATACGGATGGGGATGATAAAATGGATAAAAGAACCGTTTTATTCGATGGTTTTGGGACGTATGATACGCATGCAGGGCCCTCCAATATGCATTATGGGCCAGATAATCAAATTTGGGGTTCTGTTGGTTATTCTGGTTTTGAAAATCAGTTTAATGGTAAACCTATCAACTTTACTAGAGGCGTTTATCGCTTTGCTAAAGATGGGTCTTCTTTTGAACCGATTGGTCAATTTAATAATAACACTTGGGGCATGGGTTTTTCAGAAACCTTTGATGTTTTTGGGTCAACCGCAAATAATAACCATGCTTGTTATGTTGGGATTCCATTAAGGCATTATGACTATTTATCCAAACGACCAACTTGGGCAATTAATGCGGATTTTATCCAAGGGCATTATGAAATTACCCCAGTAGATACGGTGCCTTTACAGCAAGTAGATGTTCGAGGAGGATACACGGCAGCGGCGGGTGCTAACTTTTATACCGCCACCAATTATCCACAAGAATACCGCAATCAAATGTATGTCAATGCACCAACTGGACATTTAGTGCATATTGCCAAAATAGTCGAAAAGGGTGCAGGTTATACAGAAGAAGATGGCGGCAATATTTTTGCCAGTACGGATGCATGGACAGCTCCTGTTTTTACCCAAACTGGTCCAGATGGTAATTTATGGGTAGCCGATTGGTATAATCCAGTCATACAACATAATCCAGATAAAAGAGGCATGGAGAACCAAATTTGGAATGCAGAAAGAGGAAAAGGAAATGCACACATAAATCCTCATCGAGATAAAAGACATGGACGGATTTATATTATCAAACATGAAGACGGACAAAAGTCTAAAACTAATCAACTATCTGCCGATAATAATAAAACTTTACTAGCTGCTTTGCAAAGTGAAAATATGTTCTGGCGGATGACTGCTCAAAGGCTAATTGTAGAAAATAATAAGGCAGAATTAATTCCTGAAATTATAAATATTGCTAAAAAAAATACACTAGGCGCTAGTCATGCACTATGGGCATTAGATGGTTTAGGGGCGATGAAAGCAGCAAATGAGGAATTGGAAAAAGTGCTCGAAAATGCATTGAATAGCAAAATTGAAGGCGTTCAAAAGACGGCACTTAAATTGATTCCAGCATCGGAAAAGGGTAATGATTTACTCTTGCAATCTAATTTATTAACCACTAAGAATTTGAGTGTTCGATTGGCAGCAATATTGCGTGCGAGTGAATTACCAGAAACAAATGAATTATTTCAAAAAATGGAATTGGTGACGCAGGATGAACAAAACAGGGGTGATAAATGGTTGAATGCCGCTATTAAAATCTATTTTAAAGAACAAAATACAGAATCCATTGACCCAATTGATGTATTAACAGTAGTTCCTGCGGGGGATGAAGTTCCTTCTAAATGGCGATATACGGAAAGTAAACCTACTAATAACTGGAATAGCCCTGACTTTGACGATAATAGTTGGAAAGAGGGCGAAGCGGCTTTCGGTACGATGAACTGGAGAAATTTTATTAAAACAGAATGGACATCTACGGACTTATGGTTAAGAAAAGAAGTGACGATTAATGAAGCAATTGAAGCACCCGTATTAAAAGTAATACATGATGAAAATTATGAGGTATATGTTAATGGTCAATTATTATTTGCAGAAAAAGGATATATAAATAAGTATAAATATATTCGTTTAGCAGATGAATTGAGCAAAGTTTTTAAGCAAGGAAAAAACCTAATAGCTGTACATGTAACAAATGAGAATGGTCGGCAATTTATTGATGTAGGTATTGGTAAAGCAGGTGCTTTTAAAGCAGATAGAGTTTTTACTTTGAATACCGTTCCTCAAAAAATGGCTTATGATAAAACAACGCTTCATGCAATGGCTGGAGAAAATATAGAAATTGTCTTGAATAACATAGACGAAATGCCTCATAATTTAGTATTGATTCAAGAAGGTAGTGTGGATATTTTTGGAAAATTAGTGGATAAATTCTTAGCAAGTCCAGATGCTGCAAAAATGGAATATGTGCCTAAATCTCGGTATGTTTTAGGCGCAACCAAAATGATAGACCCTGAAGATTCGGATGTAATTCGCCTAAGATTGCCTGACAAACCAGGCGAGTATCCATTTATTTGCACCTTCCCAGGGCATTGGCGGATGATGCAAGGGGTAATAAAAGTAAGTGCTAGAGGGTCTTATGCGGCTACTCGTCCTGATGCACCTAAAATTGCCGTAATGGGCGGTGGTGGTTCTCATCAGTTTTTAAAATTCTTTGGGGTAGCAGATGGCAAAATTTTAAACCAAGATGGCGCGAATGCCATTAATTACACCGAAAGTCCTACCCAATTGAATGAATGGCTAAAAACTGCTGATGCGCTCGTTATTTCCAATAATAAAGAATTTGATGCTGCCACCAAACAAACCATTTTTGACCGAGTAAATAATGGGATGCCGATGTTAATTTATCATCCGAGTACGTGGTATAATTGGAAAGATTGGCCCGCTTATAATAAAGAATTAGTAGGCGGTGGTTCAAAGTCTCACGAGAAATTGCAGGAATTTGAGGTGATTGTTAAAAAACCAAATCATCCTATTATGAAAGGCGTTCCCAAACGGTTTAGAATTACAGATGAATTATATCGCTGGGAAAAAGATAAAGCGGGCGTAGCTATTGAAGTATTGGCAATTGGCAGAGGCTTGGCATCTGGCGAAGAATTCCCTGTTGTTTGGGTCGTTAAACATAAAAATGCTAAAATTGTTGGGAATACTTTAGGACATGATGAAGATGCACATGGGTTGCGGGCTTATCAGATGATTTTGAATAATAGTTTGAATTATGTGATGGGTGGGAAGCCGAATTTGTAGGAATAATTCAGCATTAGATTAGACAATTTATACCATTAATATTTTCTGAGATAGATTAAGATTTATGATTCAGATTCGTGATTGGGTAACAACCTGAAACCTGAATTATTAGCTTAATTTATAGGGAAGTATTGAGAAACTAAATTTTTTAAAATGATAAGAAGAAATAAAAAATACAGCTATAACCCATTAAAAGCGCCCAAACCCAAAGAGTGGTTGGCAATGGATGAAGACAAACGCATTGCTTTAATAGAAGCCTACCACATCAAAGATAGAATTCCTTTAGAAAGTGTAAAAGCTCATGCAAGTCTTCATGCGATTATAGAAAATCAAGCAGCTTTGGGGGTACAAATGCCTGTAAAGGCAGCTATTAAAAGATTGATGTATCAAGGTGCAGATAGACATGAAGCCATCCATGCAGTAGTTAATGTTTTTATTAAATACTTTTGGGATGTCATGAAAACGGATAAATATCAAGATGGAAAAGATATGAATAGGGATTATGAAAATGAAGTCAGGAATTTAACCTTGCAAAAATACTACGACGAATTTGGTGAATAAAATTATAAATCATACACATAAATTTTGCCTTAGTGAAAACTCTGAGTAACTCTGTGGAACAACAATATTATAGAGTCATAACACAAAGATTCACCGAGAAAAATAATTTAATCTAGGAAGATTTTCGCTCAAATTTAATACACAAAGGCTTAGGAACTGCGATTTTCTGCCCCGAGAAAGTCAAAGCGCCCGTTCTAGCATCTATCGTAGGCTGTGCAAACGAGGAAAAAAAAATCCCCGTATTTTTGAGTTATGCAACT
>JAFMDF010000214.1 GCA_017857395.1 Bacteroidota bacterium
AACCGCAAAGTTACAATAAATACTATTTAGAACTTCATGCGTAAACCACTAGTAGAAAAAAAGGCTAGAGAATTAGTAGAAAAAAAAGTTGAAAGTATTGTTTTGGAAAAGCTAGAGGATGTAAATAATGATATTGATATTATAGCACAAATATCAAGTGCGGCTGACAAAATGAGAAAAGGAGAATATGCAGGATATGAAATCCTTAAAAATTTAGCAGATACCTCTCAAAATCCCAAAAATAAAGAAAGAGCATCAAAGGAACTTAAAGAAATTTGCCTCCAAATTCAAAGGCGTTGGAATGAAGACATAAGATATAATACAATACCTATTCCTGATACTAGCCTAACAAAAATTCTTAAACGTTACCAAGATAACCCAGTCTCATTCACAAATATTAGACGATTTGGATTACTCAATTTTCAAGATAAGTTAAATACTATTAATAACATGTTTATTAAAAGATTTTCAGTATGTGATATAGAAGAATTTGCAGATTGGGCAAAAGAAAATGGTATAGAGTTCAGTTTAGAACCATATAATCCTGAGTAAAATGTTTCATGGGTTTTCTTCCAAAAATCTATGAAATGTACATGAAAAATATTTTGAAATAAATCTCTATCCGTTCCCTTTCAAATCAAGTCAATTAAAAACCAAAAAGACCACGTTTCTAGGTATGAAACGGGGTCTTTTTAGTCAATTCTGAAAGCTTATTGCCGATAACCTTTCAAACCATATCAAAATTAATGAAAACATAGAAATTATTTCAAGGAGAAAGAGCTATTAAATTGCATGATTTTCCTCCACATAAATTTCTACTACAACTAGCCAAATAAATTATAAACCCCTTGAATTTAATCTAATAACACACTAGATAATCGTCCACAACTCCAAAAAAATCACATTTATGGACGATTATCTAATTTTTTATCCCTATTTTTATCCTACTGTTCAGCAATTCAACTAAAAAATAATGGCAATCAAATTAATAGGAAGAGAAAAAGAACAAGCCTTACTAAAAGAATTATTAACCACCAATGAATCTGAATTTGTAGCCCTCTATGGGCGGCGGCGAGTTGGGAAAACCTTTTTAGCGGAAACGGTTTATCAAAAAGAAATCGTATTTTCCATAACAGGCTTGAATAAAGTAGGGAAGGGATTACAGTTGGAAAATTTCATTAATGTTTTAAACACTAAATTAGGAAAGGATGACCAAATAACCACTACGCCAAAATCTTGGTTAACTGCCTTTAATCATTTGACCAACTATTTGGGTCAGCTAAAGCACAAGGGTAAAATGGTGGTATTTATTGATGAATTGCCTTGGTTAGCGACTACCAAATCAGGTTTTTTATCTGCTTTAGAAAATTTCTGGAATGGGTGGGCTAACAAAAGAACAGATATAATTTTATTAGTTTGTGGTTCTGCTGCTTCGTGGATGATTTCAAATGTAGTCCGTAGTCGGGGCGGTTTGCACAATCGAATTACAAGGCGGATTCGGTTATTGCCCTTTAATTTATATGAAACAGAGTGTTATCTAAAAAGTCGAAATATCCATTTAGAACGCTACGATATTTTGCAATTATATATGGTCATGGGAGGCATTCCACACTATCTCAAAGAAGTAAGAAAGGGACAAAGTGCCACTCAAGTAATTGATGAAGCCTGTTTTTCTAAAGATGGCTTATTGAGAGACGAATTTTCAAGTTTATACGAAGGACTTTTTAATAAGGCAGAACGGTATATAAATGTCGTGCAAGTGTTGGCAAAAAATCCCAAAGGATTGAATAGAAGTGAATTAATGAAAGCTGCTAAACTATCTTCTGGTGGTACGACGACTAAAATATTTGATAGTTTGGAAGAGTCTGGTTTTATTGTTAAATATTTACCTGTGGGTAAAAACCTTCGTTTGGCGCTTTATAAATTAAGCGACCCTTATTCTGCTTTTTACTTAAAATTTATTGCTAATTCAAGAGCGAATGGAACAGGTACTTGGGTAAAAAAATCAATGGGTGCTTCTTGGAAAAGCTGGAGCGGATTTGCCTTTGAAAGCATTTGTTTAGCACATGTTCCTCAAATTAAAACGGCTTTAAAAATTGGCGGAATATACACAGAAGAATCTTCTTGGCGAAAAACAGGAACAAATAAGGAAACAGGGGCGCAAATAGATTTACTGATAGATAGAAATGATAATGTGATTAATATTTGTGAAATAAAGTTTGCTTTAGATGAATTTACCATCACCAAAAAATATGCGGAAGTGCTAAAAAACAAAATATCTACCTTTAGAAAAGATACCAAAAGTAAAAAAACACTCTTTTTGACCATGATAACTACTTTTGGCGTAACGGAAAACCAATATGCCACTTCTCTTGTCCAACAAACAATAGAAATGGATGCCTTATTTATGGTGTAAATCAATGGCTAAATCTAGCACTACTTTTAAACGTGGAAACCCATCTTTTCTTATTTTTAACAATCTAACCTAATTTTTAGTCAAAATTGCTAAAATTTAGCTAATTTTGTAAAATAAAATAATTAGTCTTGTGTTTCCCTTAAAACATATAGAAAAATTGCTATGTTCGTGCTTCCTTTTTAGAATAAATTTATTTTACTATTAAGCAATCATCAAAATAATGAAACCACTCAATCCAACACCAAGAATATTAATGGGCCCAGGTCCATCAGATGCGCATCCAAGAGTTTTAAAAGCGATGGCAACGCCATTAATTGGGCATTTAGACCCAGAATTTGTAGCCATTATGGATGAGGTCAAAAGCATGGTGCAACAGACCTTTTTGACTAAAAATAATTTGACTTTTGTGGTCTCTGCGCCTGGAAGTGCGGGTATGGAAACTTGTTTGGTCAATTTATTAGAACCAGGCGATGAATGTATTATTTGTATCAATGGAGTGTTTGGTGGTCGAATGGCAGAAATTGCGGATAGATGTGGCGCAACGGTACATAAAGTAGAAGCAGAATGGGGAAAAGTAATCACTACTGCGCAAGTTAAAAAAGCCTTAAAAAAATGCCCAAAACCTAAATTAGTAGCTTTAGTACATGCAGAAACCTCTACGGGGGCATTACAGCCTTTGGAAGAAATTAGTGATTTGGTACATAATGCAGGTGGGCTTTTAATGGTCGATGCGGTGACTTCTTATTGTGGGGTAGAATTACGAGTAGATGATTGGAATATTGATGCGATTTATACAGGCACTCAGAAAAACTTATCTGCGCCTCCTGGATTGTCTCCTGTCAGTTTTTCTCCTGCGGCGGTAAAAGCTTTAGAAAATAGAAAAACGAAGGTACAAAGCTGGTTTTTGGATTTGAGCTTGGTGAAAAATTATTGGGCGGGGGCTAAACGAGCTTATCACCATACGGCACCTGTTTCTTCGGTTTTTGCTTTGCATGAAGCTTTGTCAATTGTTTTGGAAGAAGGTTTGGAAAATCGTTGGAAAAGACATCAGGAAGTTCATAAATATTTAAAAAAGCAATTGGAGGCTTTAGGCTTTTCTTATTTGGTACAAAAGAAGCATCGACTGCCTAATTTGAATGCCGTTTATTTACCAAAAGGCGTAGACGAAGCAAAAATTAGAAAGTCTTTATTATTGGATTATAATATTGAAGTGGGAGGTGGATTAGGTGCTTTTGCTGGGAAGATTTGGCGAGTTGGAATTATGGGGGAGAGTTGTACTAAGAATCATGTGAATTGTTTGGTTGGGGCTTTGAAGGAGTTATTATAGTTTCTGGAACCAAATCATGGTGATTTTAAAATCACCATGATTTCTAACCGTTAAAAATGAAATTAGAACATATCGGTATCGCCGTAAAAAATTTAGAAGAAAGCAATGCCCTTTTCAAAAGCCTTTTTGGTAAACGGCACTATAAAACGGAAGAAGTCGAATCAGAATCTGTAAAGACTTCTTTTTTCAAAACAGGGTCTTCCAAAATTGAATTATTAGAAGCCTCCGACCCGAATAGTGCCATTGCCAAATTCATCGAAAAGAAAGGCGAAGGCATTCATCATATTGCTTTTGAAGTGAAAGATATTCGAGCAGAAATGAAACGCTTAGAAGCAGAGGGCTTTAGAATTTTAAACAAAGAACCTAAACGAGGGGCGGATAATAAATTGGTTTGTTTTATACATCCTAAGACAGCGAATGGGGTTTTGGTAGAATTATGTCAAACGATTAAATAATGATGAATGATGAACGATGAATGATGAACATTTAATCGTGTTCCATTCATCGTTCATCATTCATAGTTCATCATTTCAAACTATGTCAGTAAACAAAGAAATTTTAGATAAAAAAATAACGGAAGCGCACCTTGGTGGTGGTCAAGTTAGAATTGATAAGCAACATAAAAAAGGGAAATTAACGGCTAGAGAGCGCATTCATTTCCTTTTAGATGAAGGGTCTTTTGAAGAAATTGGGATTTTGGTCACGCACCGAACGACTGATTTTGGGATGGAGAAAGAGCAGTATTATGGAGATGGTGTGGTTACTGGATATGGAACGGTGAATGGTCGATTAATTTATGTTTTTGCACAAGATTTTACTGTTTTTGGTGGCGCTTTGTCGGAAACCCATGCGGAGAAGATTTGCAAGATTATGGATTTGGCGGTTAAGGTTGGCGCACCTGTGATTGGTTTGAATGATAGTGGTGGGGCGAGAATTCAGGAAGGCGTAAAGTCTTTGGGTGGTTATGCGGATATTTTTTATCGCAATGTCACTTCTTCGGGGGTTGTGCCACAGATCTCTGCTATTATGGGACCTTGTGCAGGTGGTGCGGTTTATTCTCCTGCGATGACCGATTTTACCATTATGGTCGAAAATTCTAGTTATATGTTTGTAACTGGACCGAATGTGGTTAAAACAGTAACGAATGAAGAAGTAACTTCTGAGGAATTAGGAGGGGCAAGTGCGCATTCTACCAAGTCTGGGGTTACGCATTTAACCGCTGTTAACGACATTGACTGTTTGAATCAAATCAAGCAATTGATTAGTTATATGCCGCAAAATTGTGAAGACCAACCTGCTAAATTGCCTTATGAAATGGGCGATGAAATCAGAGAAGAATTAGAAAGTATTGTTCCTGAAAATGCCAATCAGCCTTATGATATTCGAGACGTGATTAATGGCATAATTGACGAAGAGACTTTCTTTGAAATTCATAAAGATTATGCAGAAAATATAGTCGTTGGTTTTGCTCGAATTGCTGGTCGAAGTATCGGAATTGTCGCCAATCAACCGATGTATTTAGCGGGTTGTTTGGATGTAAATAGTTCTAAAAAAGCGGCTAGATTTACTCGTTTTTGTGATTGTTTTAATATCCCACTATTAGTCTTAGTTGATGTCCCAGGTTTCCTACCAGGAACCGATCAAGAATGGAATGGAATTATTACCAATGGGGCTAAATTACTCTATGCTTTTAGTGAGGCGACGGTGCCCAGAGTTTCGGTGATTACTCGAAAAGCTTACGGTGGTGCTTATGATGTGATGAATTCTAAACATATCGGTGCAGATATGAATTTTTCTTGGCCTTCTGCTGAAATTGCAGTAATGGGTGCAAAAGGAGCGAGTGAAATTATTTTTAGAAAAGAAATTATGGCAGCGGATGACCCTGCGGCAAAACTGGCAGAAAAGGAGGCAGAATACGCCGCTAAATTCGCCAATCCTTATCGGGCGGCTCGACGTGGTTTTATTGATGAAGTAATTTATCCTAAAAATACTCGTCGGAAGTTGATTAAAGCTTTTGCTATGTTGGAGAATAAAGCAGTGACTTTGCCTAAGAAGAAGCATGGAAATATTCCGTTGTAATAATGAGGAGACAAAAGAACGCTTAATAAGATAGCGTAGAAAAATGGCTATTATTTACAGTTTTTTCTGTAAATTCAACCTTCTTTTCCTAACCAACATCCCAATAATGCCAGTCAATCCTTCTGCTAATATACCACAACAAGTTGCTAGTAAATACCTCACCGTCAACGATATAAAATTACATTATCTCGAAGCAGGCGAAAAAGAAGTCGTTTTAATGCTCCATGGTTTTCCTACATCTGCTTATTTATGGCGTAATATAATGCCTAAGCTTGCGGAAACCCATCGAGTCATTGCCTTGGATTTACCGGGTTATGGGAAATCAGAAAAACCCCTTACCGTTTCTTATAGCCTTAATTTTTATAGTGAATTACTAACCGCCTTTTTAAAGCAATTAAATATTAGAAAAGTTAACTTAGCGGTTCATGACTTAGGCGGCCCTGTGGGTTTATTATGGGCGGTAAGGCATCCAGAAAGTATCCATCGATTGGTCTTTTTAAATACGCTGGTTTACCCTAACTTTAGTTGGGCAGTTATCCTATTTACTTTAGCATTAAAAGCCCCTTTAGCAAAAGATTGGGTAACTTCCCCTAAAGGAATTGCTTGGGCCATGCGTTTTGGCGTCGAAAATAAAGACAGAATCAAATCTGATTTATTGGAACAGTATCAAAATCCTTTTAAAGAAAAATCAGCAAGACAAGCTTTGATTAAAAGTGCTTCTAATATTAGTCTCAAAGCCTTTAAAGAAATAGAAAAGAAATTACCCTTATTTACGATACCGGTTCAAGTAATTTACGGTAAAAATGACCGAATCTTACCTAAGGTGGCTATGACGATGCAGCGAATTAAAAAGGATTTGCCACAAACAGAAATAACGGAACTTCCTAATTGTGGCCATTTTTTGCAAGAAGACGAACCAGCAAAAATTAGTGCCTTATTAAGTACTTTTTTAAACAAGTAGATAAGTTATAACTAATCCAGTAAATAACGTACTAATTTTTAAGGAAAAGCAACCAAACGCTAACAATACTTCGTAAGGACAACCAAACATCATTCCTTAATCAATCCTCTATGAAATATTTTAAGTTCTTATATTTTACTGGAATACTAATCTTGTCTTTGCAAATTCAAGCACAATCTCCTTATCAATTAGATTGGAAAAAAGATGGCGGTTTAGTAGCTTTAGCAGGTATTACTACTGGATTAGGGCTTCACCTTCGTTCCAATTTAACGGAATTAGTTCCTGCGGACTTAGAAGTTCTCCATGCCAACCAAGTCAATAATTTTGACCGATTTGCGACTAAATATTATTCACCCAAGGCTGATAAGGCAAGTGATCTTTTTTGGGTAGGTACACATGTTTTTCCTTTTCTATTTTTAACGAATAAAAAAAGTCGCAAAGACTTTAGTACAATTGCTGCCCTTTATGGAGAGACGTTTTTCATTACCACTGGCATTACGTTATTAATCAAAACAACCGCAAAAAGAAACCGCCCTTTTGTTTATAATCCAGATGCCCCTCTTTCGAAAAAAACGGCCAAAAATGCCAAAACTGCTTTTTTGTCTGGACATACCTCTATTAGTGCAGCTAATTCCTTCTTTGCTGCTAAGATTTTTGCTGATTACTATCCAGAAAGTAAATGGAAACCAGCAGTATGGACAACCGCAGCAATTATTCCTGCTATTACAGGTTATTTAAGAGTTCGAGCAGGCAAGCACTTTCCTACAGATACGATTGCAGGATATGCATTAGGTGCAACTATGGGCGTTTTAATTCCCCATTTGCACAAGAAAAAGCGAGAAAATATTAGTTTTTATGGTAGCCCAAGAGGAATGTTAGTACAAGTAAGGTTTTAAATACGATTAGAAGTGCGCGCAGATAGAATAGGAATAGAGTTTAAAAAATGATTAAGATTGCTGCCTTTCGTAATTTTCGCTATCTTTTATAAGGTTGTAATGCTCCTCTCTGATTTGGTTTATCTACTCTACTGAAAAATTACTATACATAAATAAATAAAAACGCCTCGTTCTGCAAAATGAGAACAAGGCGTTTTTTATTATATGATTAATTGAATACTAGATTCAATTGCTTATTTATCCTTCTTGGAATCGAACCGTTACCGTTTCGCCAACCCAACAACCTGTCTTAGCTTTCTTTCCTCCTTGCATACTTCTCATAAATACATCACTCTTTAAAGGAAGCGATCCATTATAAATACCAATCTTTTTATTAGCTTCTTGTGTTATTTCTGGATCAGAATCTACACTCTTTGCTTTTCTATACTTATCAATAGCTGCGATAACCACTATGCCTCTAGAATAGCCATCTTTTCCACAAGTTCTACTTGCTTTACCGTATAAATCACCAATTAGCATATAAGGTCTTCCCCAATTTGGACGCAATTTAGCAGCATTTAAAGCATTCGTTCTAGCTTGGCCGTTCTGTCCTAATTTCCTTCCTTGGATAGAAGCAATGCTAAAGTAGTAGCCTGCTTTTTTATCATCATCTGTTTCTGCTTCTAAAGCTTCTCTGTACTTAGCAATCGCTCCTTTAAAATCGCCTTCTTTATACTTTTTACTAGCCATCATTGCTGGATTGTTCTCTTCAAATTCTTTCTGTCTTCTAGCATTTTCTTCTGATGCATATTTAGCATACTTCCCTTCTAATTCGTCTAAGAAAGGGTTTCCAGCTACACATCCTTGACGCTTTAAAATAGGAACAATCTTCTTTAACACCTCTGGATTATCAGAATCAGCTTCATATTCAGGACGTAACTTCTCTATGAAATAATCACAGTCGAAAATATTATTTTCAATTTGTGCAAAGATAGCTTCTACAGAAGTTTTTGCTTGCTCATAGTAAGCTTTGTATTTTGCATTATTAGCAATATTGTGGTCTGCAATCTCCAATAATTTTGCATAAGCAGTTCTAGATTCTTCCTTCGTCATCTTTTCGTTCGTAAACTGATGTACAACGATTCTTGCATAAGGGTCTAGTACTATATATTCTGTATTATTTCCACCTTTTTCAAGAGCAGACTCTAAAGTTGCTCTAGTTGCAGCGTAAGGTGTTTTTAATTCGTAGAACATATCAAATCCTTGGCGACCAAGATGATAAGCAATTCTATCTTCTGCTGTTGTCTTTGGCATCTTAATGCTTCCAGCTTCTAAACAGGCAATAGCACCTTCATATAAACCAAGTACTCGCTGTGCAATTTCTGCCTTTTTAGCCTCATCTGTTTCTTTCTTCATCAAATCTTTCAAAATCTTGATACCATCTGTGTAGTGAACATCTCTTAAACCGTCCGCAGCAGGTGCCGCAGCAAAAGCTTTTTCCCAGTTAGGTAGTGCGGCTTCATAATTTTTAGATTTCGCATCTTGTCGGTATAATACGTGGAATGTTTCTGATTCTTCAGCATTAGCTGAATCTACAAATTTACCACATTGTGCGTTTGCAGGAACTGCTAGATAAAGTACTCCAGCAAAAAACAAAACCGCCTTGAACATTTTTTCTATTCGCTTCATATTTTTACAATTTTTAATTTTTATTTTAAAGTATGTTTTAAATTTATAGAACAAAGAGTAGAGACCATTTTATTGAGAGAGTAGAGAAGTCGCATTATAACTAATAATAATCAATTTATTAGCACAACAGCCCAGCCAATATTCTTAGCCCATCTCTATTCTCTAATCTAACTTCTCTAATCTCAATAATTTTAATTGAATTTTCGTTTGAAAAACCATGAATTATCATTTAAAGTAAATCCTACGGTAAATTCACCATAAGTTTCCTGTAAATCCGTATTTGCGCCTCGTTTTCCAAATTCTAGGGAAATATTCACAAAAGAAACTTGTTTTCTTGGTAAAGTAATCGGTAATCCGAACCCAAACGTAACCCCAGTTTCCTTTAATTGTTGTCCATCTACACTTCTAGGGTCTGTTCCTGTAAACGCTCCTACCCTATATCTAACTCTTTCCCAAAATTTATTATAAGAAGAATAATTTGGAATAAACTCTGCGCCAAAAGAAGCCCTATAAGCATCCTCAAAAATTTCAGGTTTTGCATCATTCCGATAATTACTCCACATAGTCTTATCGTAATTTACCCCAATCTTATATTTCGCTCCACTTGCAAAGACTATTCCTGCTCCAATTTGTCCAGGTAAAGTCGCCTTTCCATCAACCTCGCTTCTATTGATAATCGTATCATTCGATAAACCCGTCACATAAGATGGGTTGAATCGAGTATAAAATTGCGAGGTGTTAGTATTAAGACTGCTATTCGAGCTTGCTGTCACACCTAAAGTCAAAACTTTGATTTTTTTAGCATCCCCTTTGTTAAAAATAAAATTATGTTGCGCCCCAAATTTCCAAGTAAAACCATTAATACTAAAGTCATCTACAAATCTATCTTGATAGCCCGCAACAATATCTTCAAAAATAACCCCTCTCGTATTTTCAATTTTACCAAAAAGATACCCCAAACTAAATCCTGCAGCGGTTTGTTTATATCTAAACCCATTAGACCAAACAAATTTATTCGTCCCTCCTTCTCCTCTAAATTGGCTTTGCACATTCCCTATATCCTCCACAAACCCTGACGTTTCGACGGTGTAACCGACCAAAGTATAAGGTACTAAAGCAAAGGACATACCCCAAGAGAAATTTCTAACTTCTCTATCCAGTAAATCGTTAACTGGATTATTCAAAGTAAAGCCTAATGCCAAGTGAGATAGGTTACCACTCCAGTTATCATTAGTTTGTGTACCACTTTCCCAAGTGGAACTTCTACCATGCAAGCCAAAATCAAAGGCTGCCATTTGCATAAAACCCAAAGAAGCTGGATTTTGCAAATTTAAATGATAGGAATTATTATAGGCATTAGTAAAACCAGGCGTTGCCCGAAGGTTCGCAAAATTCTGGTTTAATACATCTCCTAATCCAAATCTGGAATAGGGAGAGTTATTCTTAGGCTGAGCCATTGCTAGAGTCACTACGAAACAAGCAGATAGCGTCAGAAAAATACGTTTACAAAAGCTCCACATTATAATCAAGAATTTTGTTTAGTCCAATCAGAACTAAGTTTGAATTGGCAAATATCTTAGTTTTCAGCCGTTTAGCAAAATATTCAGCATCTCCTCCTGTTAAGGTTGTGTTAATCTCCTTAAATTTGTCTTGAAAGAACTGAATCCAGGCCTCCATTTCTAAAACATTGCCTAACCCTCCTCCAACTTGCAGGGCTTCTATTGTATTTTTACCAATCCCAATTTTAATAGCTGACGGCTTATTTACTAAGGGTAATTTTGCCGTAAAATGTTGCATCGCCTTAAATCGCATGTCTAAACCAGGGGTAATATTACCGCCTAAATAATTGCCTTCCGCATCTATTAAGTCATAAGTTGTACAAGTTCCCGCATCAATGACCAAGCAATTTTGCTTAGGAAAAAGTGCATTCGCTCCTACGACTGCTGCCAATCGGTCTTTACCTAACGTTTTAGGCGTACCGTATAGATTTTGAATCGGCAATGGTGTTTCGGCATCCAAGTTTAAAAAATACCAATGTTGCTTTAAATAGGTCTCCATCCGTCTATTAACTGTCTTTACAGTAGAACAGATGATATTTTCAACGTTTTGGTTGTTTAATATTTTTTTTAAATCTGCTAATCGCCATTTTTCTACCACAATTTTCTCTATTAATTCCTTTTCTTGAAAGAAGCCGAATTTAGTTCTTGTATTGCCTATGTCGATTGTTAAATTCATGCTAATTGCTAGTTGCTGGTTACTAGTTTTCTCTTAGAACAAGCAACTAGTAACCAGCAACTAGCAACTTGTATATTCAAAAGACGTTCAATTATACCTTAAAGTGTCTTAAGCAAAATTTAAGGTTCTGTTAATTAAAACAGTTGTTAATGTTTTGTTTTTGCCAAAACAGACGCAAAAATAAGGTAGTTTAACGAAAATTTAGTTAATTCTTCGGTGAAAATTGCCAATTTTCTTACGTTTTTAATAAAAAATCGTTTTGTTAAATTAAAGATCGGCCAATAACAGTCCATTAACAGTTGCAAACGGTGCTAATCTCCTCATTCCCTCAATTTAAACCCAAAATGAAGTACTGGTATATATTGCTTTATTTGACTTGCTATACGTCTATTTTATCAGGCCAACCGCAAAACGACGATTGTGATAGCGCTATTGACTTAGGCGTCCTCCCCTATTGTGAAGTCACAGTTTTTACCAATATTAATGCAAGTACTAGTGAGATAGGTATGGAGAACATTCCAACTTGTTTTAATGGTGGGTCGGTGGAAAATGATGTTTGGTTTAAATTTTCGATTCCTGATGATGGTAGTAGCAGAGATTTTAAAATTAGCTTAGCTGCAACAGATACCGCAGGAATCGCCAATCCTCAATTGGCAGTTTATAGAGGAGATTGTGCGCAAAATCAATTATCAGAATTAGGAGTTTGTATTTCTACAGAACAAGGTGAAGCCAATCTAACAGTAGAAGCAATCGGTTTAAAAACAAATACCCAGTATTTTTTAAGAATTAATGATTTCTCGGCAACCGCTAGTCCAAATTGGGGCAATTTCACCCTTTGTATAGAAACTTTAACTCCTTTTTTTACTATGGGAGACGTTGCAAGTACAGGGCTATGCGAAGGTACTTTATTTGATTCAGGCGGAAGTGAAGACGATTATGGCATTTTAGAAAATCATTTATTTACCATCTGCCCTACTGATTTTCATCGTTGTATTGCCATTGAAGTAGAAAATTATAATATAGAGGCAGAATTTGACCGATTAACCGTTTTTGAGGGTACTGCAGCTAATATTGGTCAAGAATTACTTTCCCTTGATAGAGTTGGACAATTCGCACTTGCTTACGCTAAAAGCGATTGTGTGACCATTCAATTTACTTCTGATCCTTCTCAAAATAGAAGTGGTTTTAAATTAAATTGGCAATGTCTAGTAGAGGAATGCCCAGCGCCTGAACCGACTACTTGCGACAATCCAATTACTATTTCTCAAATCCCTTTTGCCGCAACTAATCTAAGTACTTGTTTTGCTGGAAATGATATAGAAATTGGCCCTTGCGGAGGAGATGATTTTTTAAGTGGTAAAGAATATATTTTTGCCTATGATTCTCCTGGTGGCGAATGTGTTGCGGTCACTATTAATGGCGTTATTCAAGAAACTGGCGTTTCCATTTTAAGAGGTTGTCCCGAATCAGGCGATGCGGTTTGTATCAATCAAAAACAAGGTATTGGTAATCAGTCTACACTTTCTTTACCAAATGTATCTCTACAAGAAAAAGGTCGATATTACTTTTTAATTGCCAACGAACATAATTGTACGCCTTTTGAGATTTCTATCACAACTTCTAGTACTTGCCCAAATGTCTTTCCTTCTGCCTCCAGCTGCGAAAATGCTTTAGTATTGAATGGTTGTAATCCTAATATACCAACGGCTTTAACGGTAGAATTAGGTTCAGGCAGTTCTGATTTCTTTAAATTTAATGTCAATAATGGTTGTTGGGAAGACGTTTTTGAAACTAATTATACTTGGTTCACTTTTGAAGCGCAAGCAGACGGAGAATTTGCTTTTCTGTTAAGTAATAATGACCCTGATGGTTTGGTAGATATTGACTTTAATATTTGGGGGCCTTTTGACAATTTGGAGAATGCTTGTACTGCCTCCGATAATTCACAACCTATTAGAAGCTCTTGGGCAGATGATTTAATTTATAGTGTAACAGGTTTAGCAAATGTCAATCCAGAATTAGGTACGCCTGTTACGAATACTTGCGAAGGTGCATTTGGTGAAGGATTTGTTAAGCCATTAAAAGTAAAAAAAGGAGAAGTTTATATCGTCTTAATCAATGATTTTGATGCTGTTATTTTTAGTGGGGCTATTGCCATCGACTTTGCAGGAACGACGCCAGGCGTTTTGACAGATATACCCAATAGCATCAATGTCCCCCAAGACACTTTTATTTGTGTTGATAACTCGATAGCCCTTACAGCAAGTGGTGCTTCTGCCTACGAGTGGAGTCCTGCGGAAAGTCTAGATTGTAGAAATTGTCCTAATCCAATAGCTACGCCAACAGTAACGACCACTTATACTTTAGACGCTAGTACTGTTTGTAATACTATTTCCAAAGAAGTTATGGTAGAAGTAATTACCGCCAATGCGGGAATCGACCAGTCCGTTTGTCTAGGTGCAATTCTCCAATTAAATAGTGAAATTGATGCCTCCAATATTAGTTATACTTGGTCAAGTCTTACAGGAATAGACCATTTAAGTTGTACGGATTGTCCTAATCCAGTAATCGCCGCAAATATGGTTGGGAATTTTGATTATATATTAACTATACAAAAAGAAGATTGCTTGGTGAGTGATACCATGACGCTAACCGTCGTTTCTGGAAATGCGCCCATTTATACTATAATCGAAAATCAACAATTATGTTTAGGAGATAGTATTCAGCTAGGCGGAGAAATGATGGCTGGACAAACCTACGAATGGACAGCTAATATAACTGATTTCACAGCAAATAATGCCAATCCTATCGTCCAACCGATAGAAACGACTACTTATTTTTTAAAAGTAGCTACTTCAGAATGTAGTCTTCCTGCCTTAGACAGCGTGACCATAGCAATCAATCAATTACCTATTATTAATGTAGGAGAAGATACCATTATTTGTCAAGCAACACCTGTACTACTAGGAAATACTACTAATGAAAATGAGGTAACTTATGAATGGTTTGCTAATGATTTAAGGACCATTAATGACCCCACATTAGCAAATGCCAGCGCAACTCCCATTATTGATGCAACTTATATTTTGACTGCAACGAATGGTGCTTGTCAAATTAGTGATTCATTGACCATTGAAGTTAAACCTATCGCTCTCGAATTCACCAATACTCCTGATTTAATTAATTTATGTTTAGGAGAAATGTTAGCTTTGAATCTATCAGCAACGCCTAGTAACATCCTACCTCAAATCCGTAATTTAACCAATACCTTAGATACGAATGCCACTAATTTATTACTCCAACCAATCACCAATCAGACTTATATTGCCACTTTGAACACCAATGGCTGTACAGCAGTAGACACCTTAATTGTACAAGTAGATTCTTTGCCTAAAAACATGGATATTTTGCCAGCGGACACCACTATCTGTTTAGGTAATCAATTGGTATTAAGTTCGCCTATTTATGATCCGCAGTTTTATCCAAATATCCAACACCGTTGGTCACCAAATGTAGGCTTTGATAGCCCAGATTCTTTTTACAACTTGGTCATTACGCCTACAGATACCGTGCTATTAACCCGAATTAATCAAAACGGGGCTTGTTCAGATACTTCAATGGCAATTATTAATGTAATCCCTTTTATAGAAATTGAGGTTTCCCCAATAAATAGCCTTATTTGTGAAGGAGAATCCATTGAATTATTTGCCGATTTACCCGAAGGTGTCACTAATTTAGCATGGTCACCTGCTGAAAATATTAGTTGTAGTGATTGCCCAAATCCAACTGTTTCCCCTCTGCAAACAACTGCCTATACTTTGTCAGGTACTTTGATGGATTGTCCAATTAGAGGTTCAGCAGAAGTAGCTGTTTCCGACTTTTCTAATACGACCTTAGAAAATCTTGGTACGAATATAATTTTTATTGGTCAAAGTGTCGATTCCATAATCATTCAAACAGATTTAAAAAATATCGAGGCTATCGAATGGAAAGAAGATGGTCAATTGATAACGGGGGCTAATGAGCTAATTTTAAATTATATCCCATTGACCAATGCACCAATCTCAGAAGAAGCTAGAACCGTTATCATTGAAGCCACGATTACGACAACAGCGGGTTGTATATTTCTCTTAGAAACAAGCATTATCGTCCAACCACCAACTGTTCCCAATGTCTTTACCCCTGGTGATGATGGCTTAAACGATTATTTTAATATCACGCTTCCAAACAATGCAGAAAATGTCACCGTCTTTAGGGTGTATAATCGTTGGGGAAATCTGATGTATGATAATGATGCACCAGAAAAAGGTTGGGATGGCAGTAAACGAAATAATCGAAAAGATTTGATGCCTTCTGGGGTGTATGTTTATTTGATACAATATCAGGTAGGAGAGAAAATCGAGACGGTTAAGGGGAATGTAACTTTGATTCGGTAAGCAAAATCTTGGAGCTAG
>JAFMDF010000215.1 GCA_017857395.1 Bacteroidota bacterium
TTTCGCTAAACAAGACTTTTACAACAATTACCCTTTTTTAGGGTAGTTATGAATCTTCGGTCATTCGAAAGTGATTCTGGTTGGAGTTTCCCTGTGTTTTTCTCCTATTTTATGGAATATAAAAAAGCAATAGAGGTAGCTTTGGAATTTTCAAGTTTTATTTTTTACATACTATTTACCCAACACTTTCTTAATTTATCCAAAGATAGCCCCAAGGTAAATACATTCCTATCGTATGCTGTCTGGGCTTTTGTTAGTTTTATTATCCTAGATTTTATTTTTCAGCTTACACTAGGGCTCAGAACTAGCTTTACCATTCATAATTATCTAAGATTATTGTTCTTCATACCTGCCTTTGGAATCGTCTTCTATATATTTTTTAATCAGAAAAATCAACTGTATAAATATATATTTCTAGGGTCGTTGTTTTTAATGCTTGGTTCTCTATATACTTCAATAGGCCAACTACTACCCGTAAAAAAACATTTTTATTTTGGAGAAGTAATAAAAGGATATGAAATAGGAGAATTTTGTTTATATTTTTTAGCTATGCGCCCATGCATTTTATTAGAAATCATTTGTTTTGCCTTTGGTTTAAGCTATAAAAACAGCCAACAATGGAAAAATTATTTCGCCTTGAACGAAAAAGTTATACAACAAAATCTACAGATTCAAAAGATTACGAACACCCCCACTCACAATGAAAATCTGTCAGATGAATTTCTCCAAAAAATCACTATTTTATTGGAGGAGAATTATACGGATGTAAGTTTTGGAAGGAAAGAATTGGCGAAGCATTTACTTATGAGTCCGAGCAAGTTAACTCGGCTATTAAAAAGTAAAAAACAATTGTCTCCCTCTAATCTAATTCGACAATATAGATTAGAAAAAGCTAGAAACTTAATCCTAACAACCGATCTTACCCTTGCGGAAATAGCCCACCTAACAGGCTTTAACGAAGCCACTTATTTTTCCAAAAGTTTTAAAGATTTTTATCAAATGAACCCATCTGATCTAAGATTGACCCAATAATGCAAGATTCTGACGCAAATTCGTAAGGTAGAACCCCTTTTCTGGGAGAACTTTGAGACTGTATTTATTAACCACCAAAAACAGTCCGAATGATTATGTCTGCCTTACACCCTTTTGTAGAAAAAGTAGATGCTATAATTGAAACACATTTATTAGATGCTAATTTTGGTACTCAAGAACTCGCCAACTATTTATTTATTGATCGCGTTCAATTATTTAGAAAACTCAAACATTTAACTGGTTTTCCTCCCCAAACCTATATCCGATATTACCGCTTGGAAAAAGGGCAGGAATTACTATATAACACAAAACTTCCTATAAAAGAAATAGCTTATAACATAGGCTTTAAAGACCCTGCGCATTTCACGAATGCTTATCGAGATTTGTATGGCATTCCCCCAAGTGCAGCAAGAAAGTAACGAGCGTGCAAGTGATAGCAACGAGCGTGCAAGTTAAATAAAGTTTTAGCGCTTAAATTTGCTTTTCATCCCCCCTTTTTAGATTAGTATGCCCTAAATCAATTACAAATAATGGTGGATTTTGAAGCATTATATCAAAATAGGTTACTACTAACTTGGCTGAACCTTTTAACAATTTAATTTTTTCACAATAAAAACTAAACAAACATGAGAAAGTACACATTTCTATTGGCCACTTTGGGCCTATTATTTATTACTGCCTGTCAAAAAGAAAGTATTGCGCCTCTACCCGAAACCATTGACGAATCCCAATTTTTACAATTGAATACTATTGAAGATTTAGAAGCTTTTGACAAAATGCTTACCTCAAACGAATTCGCCACTAGCCGAAGTCGTCAAACTGGCAAACTAGTCCGCCTAAGCGCAAACTCTAAAAATGAACTCCAACAGGCGATTCAAACTGCTGGCCGATACGGTTTAGTTATTTTAGAAAAAGGCAATCACTACGAAGACGAGACTGTCTTAATTGAACATCCTGTTTATATCCTAGGAAGGAAGGGCGCAAAACTAACCTCAGATGTACGATTAGTAGATGAGATTGGTGTGGTACAGCCTGCCATTCATATCAATAATACAACCAGAGTAACTATTTGGGGCGTACAACTCGAAGCTAGAGCAAATGGCGGCGGTACAGGTATTTTGGTAGAAAATGCGACTAAAACAGTTGTTTCTAAAAGTACGATTAATAATTTCCAAGCAGGGATTATGTTGGAGCATGGTGACCAAACGACCATGTGGAAAAACAACATCAATATTACTCCCAGAGGTTTATCGGATAACTTGGCACTTGCCTTTGGTATTACGGTGATTAATGGCGATGATGCTAGAGTAATTGGCAATAAAATAACAGGGGCTGTATTTGGTATTTGGGCTTGTGACCGAAATGGTGTCGCCTATGACAATGAAGCCTACGGCAATTTGATAGGTATTATTTTATGTAATGTCCCACAAGAAATCCCCTTGGCAAGCGGCCTCACAGGTTCAGAAGAACCAGGTAATAATTGGTTGACCAAAAATAATTATGCCCACGATAATTTTGATGTCGGCTATTTGGTCATTGATGGCGCTAATAATAATACCCTAATTGATAACCGAGGAGGAAATAATGCTAGAGTCGATATGGAGTTGACCCAAGATACCTATCGCTTTGGCTTTTTGACGCCTAAGAGTTTTGAGAATACAGTTGTAGCAGGCAAATATCCGAATTTGACGATTAAAGATTGTGGGACGGATAATGTGATAAATGGTGGGGTGCATATTGATACTTCTGTGGATGCTTGTTTTTAAGATATAAACGTTGATTTTAATGAGTCACTTGCTTTTGGTGAGTGGCTCTTTTTTAAAATATAATTTATTGGTTTTCAGAGTTCGCGTTCTCTATTCTGTTTTGAAGCAATTCTCATAGACTTAAAAGACTGGACAAAGGGCATCTATTTCGTACAAATAAAACTAGAAAACCGACCATTAATTACCCAGAAATTGATTGTAAATAGAATGTATTAAAGAATGATGAATGATAAATGAGGAACGATGAATTGATAAAATAGAAAGAGACTTGGGCAGTAATAATACCGTTCAAGTCTCTTTTATAATATATCTATAGAAAACCAGATTTACTAAATTTTTAAAACCAGCCCGCATACAGTCTGGCGGGTTTAGCAAATCGCCCATTCTCGGTCAGCCTGCTAAGCTACGGTTGTCCTTAAACCGCCTCTTCCACATATTCTTCAATACTAGGACAAGTACAAATCAAATTCCGATCCCCATACCCATTATCCACTCTAGCCACAGAAGACCAGAATTTACTACCCGATTTTAAGTAGGGTAGTGGATAAGCTGCTTTTTCTCTAGAGTAAGGATAAGTCCATTCATTCGCCGTTAATTGCGCTAAGGTATGTGGCGCATTATGCAACACATTTTCTTTCACATCTGCTGCACCTGTGGCAATTTCGTCAATCTCTGCTTTGATTTGTAGCATCGCATCACAGAAACGATCCAATTCTGGTAAATCTTCACTTTCTGTTGGCTCAATCATAATGGTACCAGCAACAGGGAAAGATAAAGTGGGTGCATGGAAACCATAATCCATTAATCGTTTCGCCACATCTTCTGCCGTTACTAGATTTTTGAATGGGCGCAAATCCAAGATTAATTCGTGGGCTGCTCGACCATTTTCACCAGTAAATAAGACTTGGTAATCGGTTTCTAAACGAGCTTTAATATAATTGGCATTTAAAATGGCGTATTTCGTCGCATCCGTCACCCCTTGATACCCCAACATTTTAATATATCCGTAAGAAATTAGTAAAATACTAGCACTACCAAAAGGTGCTGCACTTACAGCAGGAATACCTTTTTTACCACCTGTTTTTACTAACGTATGTTTTGGTAAAAATGGGGCTAAACTTTCATTGACACAAATTGGTCCCATACCTGGACCTCCACCACCGTGAGGAATCGCAAAAGTTTTATGTAAATTTAAATGACAAACATCTGCCCCAATCATGCCTGGGCTGGTTAAACCAACTTGGGCATTCATATTCGCACCGTCCATATACACCTTTCCGCCATTATCGTGGATGATTTGGCAAATCTCTCTGATTTCTGTTTCAAAAACCCCATGCGTCGATGGATAAGTCACCATCAATGCGGCTAGGTTATCTTTATGTTTGTCAGCTTTTGCTCTTAAATCAGCTAAGTCAATATTCCCTTGCTCATCACATTTTGTAACGACTACTTTCATACCCGCCATGACTGCACTTGCAGGATTCGTACCATGTGCAGAAGAAGGAATCAAAGCAATATTTCTATGTTTGTCGCCATTTGATAAGTGATAAGCTCGAATCGTCATCAAACCAGCGTATTCACCTTGCGCACCAGAATTAGGTTGTAGGGAACAAGCCGCAAAACCTGTACATTCACATAAATAAGCTTCCAGTTCTTCAAAGATTTGCTGATAGCCTTTTGTTTGATTTGAAGGAGCAAATGGATGAATATTCGCAAATTCAGGCCAACTAACAGGGAATAATTCCGCTGCGGCATTCAATTTCATCGTACAAGACCCCAAAGCAATCATCGAATGCGTCAAGGATAAATCTTTATTTTCTAAAGACTTAATATACCGCATCATCTGCGTCTCTGACCGATAGGAATTAAATATTTCATGCGTTAAATATTGACTCGTTCTTGCTAAAGCAGCAGGAATTTTAGATGCTTCCATTTCCAAGCCCATCATCATTGGATTTTGGTTTTTAGCTTTCGCAAAAATGCCAATAATCGTTTGTAACGTTTCGTTGCTAATGGTTTCGTCTAAGTTGATTTGAATCGTATTATCTGCGCCATAATAGAAGTTGATTTGCTTTGCAACAGCTAACCTTTTAATAGTTCGTTTAGTCGCCGTATCAACCGCAATAGACAAGGTATCAAAATAATGCTCATTATTTTGTTGGTAGCCCATTGACGTTAAATGCGCTTCCAACATCATGGTTGCCTGATGTGTTCTTTGTGCAATCGCCTTAATGCCATCTGCTCCATGATAAACCGCATACATACCAGCCATGATTGCCAATAAAGCTTGTGCCGTACAGATATTTGACGTTGCTTTTTCTCTTTTAATATGCTGCTCTCTCGTCTGCAAAGCCATCCGAAGCGCTCGATTGCCCAAACGGTCAATTGATACCCCAATAATTCTACCCGGTAATTGTCGTTTGAAATCTTCTTTCGTCGCAAAATAAGCAGCGTGTGGTCCACCGTAGCCCATTGGTACGCCAAATCTTTGAGTATTGCCAACAACTGCATCTGCTCCCCATTCTCCTGGAGGCGTTAATAAACTTAAACTCAATAAATCCGCTGCTACGGTTAAATAAATGCCTTTTGCTTTGATGTTTTCTGCAAATGCTCTATAATCTTCAACTGAACCTGTTTTGGTAGGATATTGTAATAAAACGCCAAAGGTTTTATCTGTTGCTTCAAAGGTCTGCCAATCTCCTCTAACAATTTTAATATTTAGTGGCGCCGACCTTGTCATTAAAATATCAACGGTTTGTGGCAAAACTCCATCTTCTACAAAAAACTGATTAATCGCCTCGCCTTTATTTCGTTTATTTTTTAAGCTATAAAACATCGCCATTGCTTCTGCTGCAGAAGTACCTTCATCTAATAAGGAGGCATTGGCAATGGGCATTCCTGTTAAATCACTAACCGTCGTTTGGAAATTTAACAAAGCTTCCAAGCGGCCTTGGGCAATTTCTGCTTGATAAGGCGTATATTGAGTATACCAGCCTGGATTTTGGAAAACATTTCTGAGGATAACCGCAGGCGTAATCGTCCCATGATAGCCCATTCCAATAAAAGATTCGAAGACCTTATTCTTGTCCCCTATTTTTTTAAGCACTTTTAAATATTCGAATTCAGAAAGCGCTTCTGGTAAGTCTAAATCTCGATGGATACGAATAGTCGCAGGAACGGTTTCTTCAATCAATTGGTCAAGCGAATCTGCTTTGACAACGGTTAACATTTTAGCTAAATCAGCTTGGCCGATGCCAATGTGCCGCTTAACAAATTGGTCATAATACTGCATAGGACGGTTAGGTTTAATTAATTATTTATTGAATAATATTTGAATTATCCAGCAAATAGGGATTTCGAAAATTAAATTAAATTATTTAGCTTATGCAAGTCGGCGTAAAATTACAAATTTTCTTTATTTCTAGCGTCTTTAATTTGTCAATATTTATTATTTACGAATTAGGGATGATTTGTAACTGTATTTTTTAAATTATTCGGTAACTTACTAATAAAGTTACGCTATGGAGCTGTTTGTTAAGCTGACTGCTACTTTATTTCTTTTATTGTAAATAAAGGATGCATTTTAACCTTAGTTAATAGAAATAATTGGGTGTATCTCAAAATGTCGGATAACCCAGGAGAGTTGTGTTACAGTGATGAATTAGGAACACAACTCTCCTGAGTTGTCCATTTTCGAATAGTCATTTTGCGGCTGGATTTCTGGATGGTTCGCTGACAAAAGTAACAGACCCAATTATTAAATCACCGATTAAAAGTTACTTTGATACCGCCGTTGCTGGTTTTTATGATTATCAAATTGAGCGAATTGCAACTAAACAAAAAATTGATTTAAATTATAAAGGCTGGCAAGGAACGTGGCGAATGACCAAAAATGAAATGTGGAAGTGGATACAGAATCATAGGGGAAAGTAGTACAGTAGGCAGTTTGTCAGTGGTCAGTATTACAATAAGCAATAGGCAAATCCTGTTAATCCTGAATAATCGGGTCATCTTGTAGAAATAAAAAAGACAGATAGCCCTCTCCCAAAGTATGCGTGCGTGCGTTACTTATAAAAGGAAGAAAAACTATCTGTCAAAAAAGGTCTCAAAAAAGAAAACTACACCAATACTCTTTAAATGCTTCCATTGTGTTCAGCAATGGGCACATTCATTTTTTTTTCAAGGGACTATAATTGTTATAATAAATACTAATTTGTTGTTGTTTAAATGTATACTGCATCTGTATACTTATTGTACTATTTTTTTTCGCCTACCCAATTGATACTTAACGACTTTTGCTTCAGGCGCATGAGGTGAAATCATTTGTTGTAGATAAGCTTTTGCCTGTTTTATTTTACTAAAATCAGTTAGAATACAGTAGGCATAACCTCCTTCATCTAGTCGGTCATAATAAATATTTCCAAATTTTTTGAAAAGGGAATAATCTCTTTTCAAAGGCAAATCACTAGTAATTAATTCTAGAACAATTCCAGAATGAGTAACAGACAATTTTTTATGATGTCTGTAGTAAATTACTTTTTTTGGGGTGTAAGAACGTTGTTGAAATTGAGTTGTTTTGCTCGTATTTTCAGTAGCATGAAACGCAAAAAAAGGAGCTTCCTGTGCTTGGAGTGCAGGAAAGCTTACAAGAAGGCAAAGAATGCCTAAGTGAAGTTTTTTATAGTGTTTCATAATATAATAGTGTATTACTATTTGCTACTTTTTAAGTAGCAAATAGACTAAATTTTAAAACTGTAAATCTTTAGTCTATTAACTAAAAATTAGTAGTAGAAAAGATAGATTTTTGTGTAGTCCTCAGCATGCTAAAAGCTCTCTTAATTTCTCTTAGAATGTTTTTGGAGATATGGAGTTTAGTAAGTGTATTCTTTGCTGAATTATCTGCAGCAGGTACACTTTTTTGGAGTTGTTCTTTTTTAGTAGCTACAAATTCATCTGTGGAATCATCCACTAAATCAGAAGGATTCGATGGTGATTGGTCATTTTCAGGGTCGATAGCTGTTTTAGGTTGTTGGTAGTCTATTAAAAAAATAGATAGACATGAAATTACCATAGCCATGACCGACAGTTGAAGAAAATATTCCATAGTGTTTCTGTAGTTCAAAGATTATATTAAATAGTGTTTTAACTTTTTTCCAAATACAAACGAATCATCAATTTATAGATTGGAAAAATTTTTAACGCCATTATAATACAACATTGTCAGAAAAATTATTGAGTACACTATTATTAAAAATATAAAAATAGCTAACAATTTATTCTTAGTTTCGTTACGAATAAGCATAAATAAATAACCTCAATAATTTAAGTGCAATCGCTTTTGATTGACTTTTTCTTTTCTGTTCTTTGTAGATTATAATTCCGTATTTTATGCCTTGAAAACATAGCTTTCAAAAGCATACTGCAAATATCAATTATATATTATAAAAAAACAAATGTGTAAGCCATTAATTTGTCAAACTTAGCCAACTCTTGTGACTGCATTTTTGTTTTTGATAGACGTCTGAAAATAGAAGCTACTTAGAAAAAGGTGTGTTATTATTAGTTTTTGGTTGTTTTTAGCAGTCCTTTGAAATGAGGCTACTATTTTTGTGACAATTTGTGTGAAAAAAAAGTTATTAACATTTATACTAAATAATATATAAAAGCGATAGGAAATTGTGGTGATTTAAGTGAGAATGCTTGTGTTTGTTGAGTTCTTAGCTTTTTTAGGCACAAATTATATTGTGCTAAATTTTTTATAATTTTTCTGTTTTTATTCAAAAAATAAAGCAGACCTGTAATTGGTAGGCAGAAAGTAGAGAAGAAAACGTTTCCATAACTACTGACAAATATTTTAGTATTAACCATGCGTTTGTATAAAGGCCTAAAACAGCTATCTTCTCTAACCTATTTTGGATTTTAAGTTTCGGGTATCAGATATTTAGACCGTCAGGTAAGCAATTGATAATTATCCGTGTTCCTTCATTAATCCGTGGTAGAAATTAATACCACGGATTAATGAAGGAACACGGATAGGAAACATGATGAGATAGAATCGTAATTTTTTTTAGACAAAAGAATAAAATGCATTATATCAGCTTTTTAGCTGATTATCTAATAACGTAAACTTACTACTGGACATTGGATACTTGTTGCTAGATTCTTGATGAGCAGAAATAATGACCCAATATCGGAACAGCCTAAAAATCAACTATTTAGATAGCTATGAATTTGGTATTTGATTTATCTAATATCAAAAATCCAGTATCTAGAATCAAAATGTCCAGTAGGAAGTAACGTAAACCCGTTTAACCTGACACCTAGAACCCGAGACCTAATACCATTTTTAATATATCAAACCTCCTTCCGCAAAACCTCCAACGGCGGCTTAGAAATCACATCTCGACTATTCAACATCCCAATAATAACTGTCAAAACGGTAATACTTATAAACACTAAGAATGGCGGCAAAAATCTAGGAGAAAAAGGGATTTCAAATTGAAACTTGGCTAATAGCCAACTAATGCCAAACGATAAGAAAATACCTGTTAAAGTCGAAAGAGTTCCCAACATAAAGTATTCATATCCATTAATGCGGATAATCTGATTGCGACTCGCACCCAAGGTTCTTAATAAAACACTTTCTTTAACCCGCTGATATTTACTTAAAACGACCGAACTAATTAAGACTAGAAGTCCTGTTAGAATACTGAACAAAGCCATGAATTTAATCACAAAAGAGACTTTGTTTAAAATAGTGTCTACGGTTTTTAGAATCTGCGTTAAATCTATGACGGATACATTGGCAAATTTCTTGACTAAGTCCCGCTGAAATTTACCTGAAACTTCTTCACCAGGTGTTCGAGTAACTACAACATGAAATTGTGGTGCATTTTCTAGAACGCCTTCTGGAAAAATGACAAAAAAGTTAGTTTGTAATTGACCGAACTCAATTTTCCGAATATCACTCACATAAGTTTCTAATAAAGCACCTTGTACATTAAAAACTAATTGGGAGCCTACTTCCACCTTCAAATTATCTTGGATATTATCTGCAACAGATACCCAAATGGTATCGCCCTTAGGTCTATCTCCAAGCCACGTTCCAGCTGTGATTTCTTCGTTAGCCGTCAACGAATCTCGGTAAGTCACTCGATATTCTCGATTAAAAGACCAGTTAGATTTATGCGTCTCCGTTGTATCTGCTCGATTTTGAGTTTTGTTAATGCCATCAATCGTTTCCATCCGCATCGTTACAATTGGTACGTTTTGGATTAAAGGCAATTCATACTTTTTGGTTAATTGGATGACTTCTTCCTTTTGGCTGGTCTGAATATCATACATAATCATATTGGGCTGGTCGCCTCTACCTGTAAATTCTACCTGACTTAATAAAAGGTCTTGGGTAAAAAATAGCGTAGAAATCAAGGCAGTCCCCAAACCAATGGAAACCATTAAAATCAAAGTTTGATTATTCGGACGGTATAAATTGGCAATACTTTGTCGCCATACATAACTCCAGCTAACAGGAAAGAACCTTTTGACTGCCCACATCACTAATTTTGCCATACCTGCCAATAGTAGAAAAGAAACGACAACGACAACAATAAATCCAACTGCGGTCTGAATTTTACCCGTTTGAAACCAAGTAAAACCACCAATAAATAAAGTAATCAACCCAATCACCAACCAACGCAAAGGGTCTCTTGCCCCTGTATCCGTTTCATAAGAAGCTCGTAACGTTTTTAAAGGAGATATTTTTCGGACACCCAATAAAGGAATTAGCGCAAATAGAACAGCGACGGAGACTCCTGTAATAATGCCTATGAAAACGGCTTCTAAAGAAACGGTTGTACTTACATTTTCCAAGGGTAAAAATTCGCCTAAAACAATGGGCAATAATTTTTGCAAAACACTACCGAGTACCGCACCGAGTACCGCACCTATAAAGCCCATGACGAGAATCTGTAGCAAATAGATAATAAAAGCTTGTTTGCCACTAGCTCCTAAAGTTCGTAAAATAGCAACGGTACTTAGCTTATTTTTAATATAAATATGTACGGCACTTGCGACCCCAATACAACCTAGAATTAAAGCAATAAAACCAACTAAATTCAAAAAATCAGTTAAGGTATTAAAGGCTCGACCTAAATCTTCTTTTCTTTCCTCCACGGTATCAAAGCCCATAGCAGCGGGGCGAAGGGTCGCTTCTAGAGTATCAATTAGACTTTCGGCGGGTGTTTCTGGCTTTAGTTTATAATAATAATTATAGTCCACTCGGCTACCAAATTGGACTAAGCCTGTAGCATCTAAGTATTGTTTTGGAATATAGACGACGGGAATGACTGCACCAGCAAAACCAGACCGACCTGGGGCTGTATTTAATTGTCCTTCTATTTCAAAAGTAACATTTCCAACTTTAATAGAATCGCCTTTTTCTAACCCAAATTGTATCATAAGGGTCTTTTCAACCAAGGCTTTTTGTCCTTTTTTAAAGGTCTGGTGAGCAGTTAATGGCTCGGTAGCAAATTCTCCATAATAAGGATAATTTCCTTCCAAGGCATTGATTTGTGCCATTCGAGTATCATCGGTTTTAGGCAAATAAATCATAGAGGCAAAAGAAGCCATATCAGAGCGTTCTTCTTCTATGTATTTAATTTTTTCGTTGATGGAATCGGGCATAGGACGATTACTTTCCACTACTAAATCTGCACCCAATAATTTTTTGGCTTCTTTATTTATATCTGTTTGCAAATTTTCGCCAAAGGAACTAATCGCTACCAAGGCGGCAATCCCCAAAATAATAGAAGAAACAAACAAAAATAAGCGACTACGATTGCGGCGACTATCTCGCCAAGCCATTTTTACAAGCCAAGGAAAGTTGATATTATTCATTATGTTGATTGACTACTGGAAGGATTGGAAGATGGCAAGAAAATCGTAGTTTGGGCATTCTTGTCCGAGCATTTTCGAATGCTATTTTGCTCGGACAGGAATGTCCAAGCTAGGGCAAACCCGATAATATTAACTTGACTAGCTATTAAGCCTTCTGCAAAATGAAATTACTTTCATTTTTCATCCAGTAGTTTTGATTCCTAAAAAAATAGTGTAACTTTATATTTCTAGAACACTAATTATTTTGCAATAGCAAATTTAACAAGTTGATTAATATTAGGTTCTAATTTCCCCTCACTAATATCCCCAATTCCCTAGTTTTTAGGTTAAATCCCCTTTTTTACAGACTAAAGAGACAATTGAATTTTCAATTTTCAACCAACTTAGGTGGAAATTGACATTATTTGTTAAATACCATTATGTTGTTCCGTCTCTATTCTCAAAATAAAATAGTCTCTAATCTTTGTTCTAGACACAACAAGAAAACTATATAAAAAATACAACTATTCAATAGCTATGATAAAATCCATTAAAACAATAATAATAGAAGACGAATCTATTTTTCGTAAGAGTTTAAGTATGTATTTAAGAAATCGACCAGAATTTGAAGTCGTTGGTGATTTCGATGATGGAGAACCTACACTACAATTTCTGAAACGAAAAAATGAAGTGGCGGTTGTCATTTTAGATATGAATTTACCAACTACAGATGGATTAGAAATGACGCGTAAAATTTTAGAAATTAATCCAAATATTAGTATTTTAATTCTCTCTCAAGAAACAGAGAAATCCTATATATTACAAGCTTTAAAAAATGGCGCTCACGGTTATGTTACTAAAGATGCACCAATAGATGAACTTCTAGTAGGCATTAAGGCTTTAGCTAAAGGCAATAATTATTTTTCTAGTAATATTTCAGCAAAAGTAATGATACAATTTGGGCGGTCGAATGCTAGTATTGCAGCAACTAAAATCAAACCTTTTATTACGACTAGAGAACAACAGATTTTAGAGTTTTTATATAAAGAATTTACTAATAAGGAAATAGCGGACAAACTCTTTATCTCTCCACGTACGGTAGATACGCATAAAAGAAATTTGCGCAAAAAATTAAATGTAAAAAGTAGTGTAGGATTGATTAAATATTATTTGAATAATGTCCATGATAATAAAGCAGTTTCGGTTTTATGAGCTACAGGATGACAAGATTTTGCAAGATTAAACAGGGTTTCGTTTTGGATAAAATATACTGCTAAAATTCATCCGAGATATAAAATATCCGAGTTAAATATACACCAAGCGGAACTTGGCACTATAGAGAATATCCGTTGTAAATAAATCCGTTGCCAAAATTCATCTAAGATAGAGGCATCCGTGGCAATAAAAATCCGTGGTAAATCTACTAAGGAGCATCTATCAAAAAAGAAATATCCGTTGCCAAAACTCACTTGGTATATTAAATATCCGAAATAAATTCACAAATTAATAAATTCAGATTGCGCAAAATACGTAGTCGATTTCGAAAATTACGGTTTTTAAGTATTTTAAAAACAATTTTCTGCGCCTATCTTTGCTTCTGTAAGCAGCAGTAAAGACTAACTTAATTCAGTTGTGAGAAAACTAAAAAACTAAAAGCCTTCTTAGAAAAATTGCGATTCTAAAACTACTTTTGGCTATTCCCCCCTTTAGATTCTACATTTCTCGATTAATTTTTCCCTCCCTTATTGCCAACTATCCCCTATATTCCTTACAATATTTGACCACTTACGAATTGACGAATATTTAAGCGGTTTGACACCTTAAATATTAGTATAAAAACAAAGTTTTGCAAGACTGAAATTTCCCATCTATTGCGGTTAATTAGGTTGAAAAAATCTTTCTTTTGACTAATAATTCTTGCGTTCAACCCTATTAATATATTAATCATTTTGCCGGGAGTGCGATGCATGTTCCTCCCGAAAAGACTATTCTTTAACTTTTTAACCGGTAAACTAATTCGTAATGAAAAAATTAACACTTTTAATGGCAATGTTTTGCCTAACCGTTGTTGGCGTAACTGCACAAAACAACAGTGCCAATTCTACTATTACAGGAAATGTAACACAAGTAGACATTGTGCAAACAGGTGTAGATAATGATGTCTTAAGTAATTCTGATGGAAACGATAGTAATATTGGCTTCCGTCAAGAAGGAGCAGCTAATAATTCAGCTTCTACTTTTCTGGGAAACAATATTGGAAGTACTACTCGTCAGACAGAGGGTGACCGAAATGCTGCAACGCAGACCTTAACAGGGGATAATATCCAATCGGCACTTTTACACACAGGTAGTGATAACGTAACTAGCCAGAATATCACTGGTAATGATAACGTTACAGAGATTTTGTTAACAGGTAATGCAAATACAGTTATTCAGTCTCAAAATGGATTAGCAAATAATGCGATTCTTATTTCTACAGGAGATAATAACCGAATTACTTCTGACCAAACTGGAGATAACCAAGGTATTTTAGGAGAGCAAATCGGTAATAATAACACCGCTATCTTAGGTCAGAGTTCTTCAGTAAACTTTATTGATGCGATTCAAGAAGGAAATGGTAATACCGCTACTATTTTCCAAACAGGCGCTAATAACGTTGCTGGTGACGGTGGGAATAGAACGACGCAAAGAGGAGACGATAACCAATTATCTATCACGCAAGATGGAAATCAAAACGGTGCTTTCAGTACTCAAATTGGGAGTACGAATGCTACTTCTTTGAACCAAACAGGAACAGGTAATTTCATTATCTCTAATACAACAGGTAACGGAAATACACATAATATCACTCAGACAGGAAATAACTAATTTTTTTTGAGAAGCCAGAAGTCAGACCGTTTATTAGATAAACTGACAGAAGTTATTGAAGATAATGGTCTGACATCGGACATCTGAAAAAGATAGTTGTAGCGTTTGTTCGCAAACGTTTTTATATAGTTTCAAATTAAGAGGGAAGCATTTTTGCTTCCCTACTCTTAATTTTTTTCTAGCAAATAAACCTGAATGAGCATGGCAATTAAGCAGATTTTAATAGCTGTATTAATGGGCTTCTTAATGCTTAACGGATTGAGCGCGCAGCAATTATCTATAGAAGACATGCTGTTGGAGCCAAGTGCATTATTACAAAATGAATTAGGGACAGGAGGTAATACTGCTTATCAAAAGACAGAGGGTAATGCAAATACTTTGAGCCTTAGTCAATTACAACAAAACGGACAGCAATTAAACCTAGTAAGAACCTTACAAGTAGGTAATGATAATGAAGCTTTTTTAGAACAAATAGGAGCAGGCAATCAGTTAGTATTAATTCAAAACGGTACGGCAAATGTTTATTCTATTGTTCAAGAAGGTATCAATAATAAAACCGTTGCGATTCAGAATGGAGAGAATAACCTCATTACGCAGGAATTAATGAATGCGAATGGCGTTTATTCCGAATTTATCCAGAATGGAAATGGCAATGAAATTCTACATATTACGAATGGTTTTGTTGACCAGAATTTTATTATTCGACAAACGGGAAATGGTTTAAAAGCTACCGTAATACAGTCTAATGGAGGTAATTAAGTTTCAGAGGTCAGTAACTATTACTAAATTTGTTTGCTGACCTCTAAAACAGAAATTATGAAACGATTTTTATTTTTGAGTAGTTGGATCATTTTTTTTGTAATAATTAATAATCCTATTGGGTATAGCAAAAAGAGTATTTCAATCAAGCAATCAATTGAAACAACAAACAAAGCCTACTTCACAGACATAAAAGAGCAGCAGAAAGCTGGTGCTTCCCACAACGAGTCAATTTGTTCCGATTTTCCTATACGGAACAATTATTCCCCACAGACAGACACAACTAAAAAAAAAATAACACAACCGAACAAAGGTCTCGGTCAAGCAATACCTCAAAAGATAGTTACTCAGGAGATAGATGGTTTATTATTAGATGCGACATTTAGCCCAGGAGGATATGATTTTTACATTGATTTTTCTCAAAATTGGACGCCTCCAGTTAATGCAACTAACTATAAGATTGTCGTGAAAGAATACCGTGGTAGAGGAACGAATATGGTCGTAGCCATTGAAATAAATGACAAGCAATTAGTCTATCGACGGATGCGCCCTATTTACCCCGCTATTCATGGGTTGGCAGTAGCTGCTGCCAATTATTTGAATGGCTATATTACAAGAGGCGATCATTTGAGAGGCATAGATGCAGATGGTAATTTTATTGATGTGCAGCAGAATGATGTGCCTAGTGGTTTGCGCAAGAAGTTAGCGGCAGTTAATATTCTTCAATTTCTTTC
>JAFMDF010000578.1 GCA_017857395.1 Bacteroidota bacterium
CAAAATTTCAAAGAACTTCAGTACGTGTACTTCCTACTTGTGTGGTTACGGTAGGTTTTTGAAGGCTGTAATTAGAACGACTAAGAAATGAACACATTTTCTAGTTGAAACCTCAAGATAAATTAATATTATTTTATAGGCGGAATCAAGCAAATAGGGAGTTAACATAAATTCAAATAGAGAGAAGCTTATTTGGTAAGTCCTAATTATTGTCACAAATAAGTAGATAAAATAATATTTAATGGGAAGTAATTTATCAGTTAAAGCCATTTTAATTGTATGCTGTTTGCCGCTTACTTTTGCTTCCCTTTTATTTAATGTAAAACAAGATGCTTTTCTAGATTTAGCGACCTATCTTTTTAATAATGCTGGTGAAACTTGTGCAACACTTACCAATACCGAAATAGGTGGAACGGTCTATGAAGATTGGAATTATGATGGCATAATGAATCAAGTGGATACAATTGGTGTTGCCAATGTTCAAGTATTGGCTTATGATTGCGATAATATCCTAATAGGAACAACTACTACAGATGTAGATGGTAATTATAAGTTTAGCAGTTTAACAACTTTAACGGATTATCGAATAGAGTTTATACTACCGAGTAGTATTGCCTCATGGGCGAAGCCTACCCAAAAAGGAGTGGATAATGGAACAACGATACAATTTGTCCAATCAGGAAATTGTGCTAGTTTAGGAATTGCTGCACCATCAGATTATTGCCAAGACAACCCTTTTATAGTTGTGCCATGTTTTGTGGCAGGCGACCCATTATCTGGTGCGACTACTTATAATACCTTTGATGCCTTTGTCGGTTTTGATTATAATGATGATGCCAACTCACTTGCTGACCTGACTAAATTAGCTTACGCAGTTGATATCGGCGCTACTTGGGGTGTAACTTATCAACGAAGTTCTAAAACTGCTTTTACTTCGGCCGCCCTTAAACGGCATTTTGGATTTGGAACGATTGATGGCACGAATGCGACTACAGGAGGTATTTATGCACTAGATATTGCAGACCCTTCGTCACCAAGTGTAATTAAATGGATTGATGTAAACACCATCGGTATTAATACTGGAGCAGACCCAAGAGATGGAACAACTGCTAATAGTGTAGCATCTGTGCCGAATGCGCCCTCTTATGATGCAGCGGCTTATACGCAAGTGGGAAAGATTGGGATAGGAGACATTGATATGCAAAGTGATAGTACTTTATGGCTCGTTAACCTAAATGATAGAAGCCTATATGGTATTCAAAATGTGCACCCAAATACTACGCCAACAGCTTCAGATGTAGTAGGCCCTTTTGCATTACCCATCACAGGTTGTGGTTCAGGAGAAAGCGATGTCCGACCTTGGGGATTAGAAGTATATAAGGGCAAAGTTTATATTGGTGCAATTTGTTCTGGAGAAAGTACGCAAATTGATAACAATTTGCATGCTTATGTTTTTGAGTTTGACCCTGCGACAAATACAATGTCTTCCTTTTTTGATTTTGATATGAATTATGATAGAGGGACTATCGAGGTAGGAGGAAGTGCGGACATTGGAGATTGGCAAGCTTGGCAGACAACCTTCTCTGATATTTGTAAACGACCAGAAGGGTTGCCACCAAGTAGTGTCTCTTGTAATGGACGGCGAACTAATATGCAACCTATTTTATCAGATATAGAATTTGATGCAGACGGGTCAATGATTTTGGGTATTATGGATCGTTGGGGGATGCAAACACAAGACGATAATTATAGCCCCGATCCGACAGCTTCGGATACAGAATTATATTGGTTGTTTATCGCACCAGGAGATGTTTTAAGAGTTTGTAATGTAGACGGGACTTATATCTTTGAAGGTGGAACAGGCTGTGCTCAATCACCTGCTAATACCAATGGAGGGACAGCGGATGAATATTATAATGGAGACCATGGTACCAAAACGAACTCCACCGTTTTAAGGGAAACCGCACTCGGCGCTTTATTGTATTTGCCTGGTGATGATGAAGTGATGGCAACTCTTTGGGATCCTTATGTCACCTATAATTCTGCGGGTGTAACGACCTTGAATAACAGCACAGGAGCTTTTAATCGACGACAATTGGTTTATGGACCGACTAGCATTGGCCCAATACCGCCTTTACCTAATGATGGGACTGGTGCAAAAGGAGTTGGGTTAGGGGATATAGAAGCTCAATGTAATGCTGCACCGATAGAAATTGGAAATTATGTATGGGAAGATATCAATGCTAATGGCATCCAAGATGCTTGTGAAGCGCCTTTAGATAGTGTCATCATTTATTTGTATAATGGACAAGGGGATTTAGTTGCGATTGACACGACAGATAGTCAAGGGGAATATTATTTTAATAAAACCAATATTTCTGAGTATACCTTGCAAGCGGATACAATTTTGCATTCAGACAGTACTTATTATTTAGTGGTAGTTGGTGCGATTGACTCTGTCTTTACAACAGAAGTATTAACTATTGGAGAACAGGAATTTCAATTAACTGGAGCGGATTCGGTACTGACAGGGCATAATAATTCAGATTTGATTGATTCAGATGGCGTAATAGGAACTACGATGTCCCCAATAATAGCGCTTAATGGATTTCCTTTTCAAACAATTGTCACTGGTAGTGCAGGTATCATTAACCATAGTTTGGATTTTGGTTTTATTCCAGTATATTATGATTTTGGGGACTTACCAGATCTAGCAGCAGGAACAACAGGGATTAATGACTACGAAACTTTAGAAGCCAACGGTGGTCCTAGCCATCAAATTATTGAAGGATTATTTTTAGGCGATACGGTCGATATTGATGAAAATGGTATATCAAGTGCCTTAGCTGTAGGAGATGATATAGTTGATAGTTCTGATGATGAAGATGGTTTAACAATTCCTAGTACTTTATCTTTAAATCCTGGTAGCACGATTCGGTTGCCTTTTTCTGTAACCAATAGCACAGGTGATACCGCTTACCTAAAAGCCTATATAGATTGGAATGGTGACGGAGATTTTGAAGCGGCTAATGAAGTAGTTGCTAATTTAAAGGATAATAAAGATGGCGTTTTCCCAGCCTACTTAGAAATTAATATACCACCAAACGTACTAATCAATAGCCTTCTTGGATTCAGAATTAGACTCAGTAATTTCAATAATATGACGCCTTACGGACGGGTAAACTCTGGAGAAGTGGAGGATTATTTATTGGATATTGAGTGTAGTCAAGTGATTTGTTTACCTATAGGGGTTG
>JAFMDF010000216.1 GCA_017857395.1 Bacteroidota bacterium
ACCGCAAAGTTACAATAAATACTATTTAGAACTTCATGCGTAAACCACTAGTTGCATCCAAAGAATAACAGTTACAGGAAACCCTTGTCCAGAAACAACTACTAGTGCATTAACTGTTTATAGATGTGAAAAAGACATTATTGACTTTAAATCCATTTTGGCGGTTGGTGATAGTATGACCTTGAACATTTCAGATAAAATAAGCCAAACGCCTATATTTAATGTGCAACAATATGCCTTACCTTCTACGGGTTGTGAAATTGGTCAATTTGAATTTAATTTTGAAGTGTACAATCTTGAACAATGTCTAGTAGAGACAGGCATTTTAGTAATTAAAACTATTCCTAACTTTATAGTAGATACTCGCTTATCGGAAGATAGTTGTACGGCTTCTCTAATTTTAGAATGTCCTGACCTTTATAGGGTCACTTGGAACACTAGTTCGGATAGTGGAGTGGGAACTACTTATACGGCTACTCCGGGTACTAGTGGAGAAGTGGTTTTTTCGGTTATTTTTATTGGGTTAGATTTACCTTCCGAAGCGGTTGCTTTACCTTGTGTTGAAAAACTTTACAGGGTTAATTTTAATTGTGTAACCACTTGCCCAGAGACACAAAATGAACAAGCTAGTTTAACGACTTGTGCCAATCAAAATTTTGATATAGCGGAGTCCTTGAATTTATTTGGAGATAGTCTTGATTACACCTTTGACTTAACAAATTCCATCTTAGGTGTTAGTTTTGGAGAATCTCCTAGTGTAGTGGAAGTGGGAAACCCTTTTGGTTGTGAAATGGGTACTTTTAACTTAACTGCAAATGGATATGATGCCAACCAATGCTTGATTAAGACAATAGAAATTACTGTTCAGGTATTACCAAAAATTGAAGGCAGTATACAATATGAAACAGATAGTACTTTCTGTGCACCAAAACTAGTTTTAGAATGCGCTGATTTATACATAATCGATTGGAAAGATAATTTAGATAATTCGGGGGTTGGAAATATTTATACTGGAACTGGTGGAACAGGTGGATTTGTTACTTTTTATGTCTATCCAATTGATGAGAATTTGAGCGAATTGCCTTGTGCAGTTGATTCCTTTTTTGCTGATTTTAGTTGTATGATTGAATGTCCACAGTTGTTGGAAAGAACGGAAACATTAACTGTTTGTGCGGAAACGGAAGTGGATATCATTGAGCTTTTAAATTTAAAGGAAGAGAAGCGAAATTTCTTTGATAATGCCGATATTATCAATGGAATATATAAAGTAGGCAACCCTTTTGGTTGTGAGGTAGGCACAAAGACGTTTACCCTAAAATGCTTTGATGGAAATCAATGTTTGGTAGAAATAATTACCCTTAAGATTACGGTTATTCCTGCAATTTATGGCGGTGTTATAACTACTACAGATACGACTTGTAATTTATCTTTAAGTTTAGAATGTGTCGAAAATTATGCTATTTCTTGGGAAGACAGCAATGGTAATTCGGGAAGCGGTACAAATTATACTGGAGCAGCAAATACTGCTGGAACTGTGAAATTTACGGTTGATTATTTAACTGATAGTATCATTTTATCTAGTGTTCCACTATCTTGTTTTAGTCAAACTTTTGAAGCAGCTTATGATTGTACAACAGATTGCCCAGATATTTCTACGGAAGAAAGAACCTTTACAATTTGTAGCGGTGATGCGCTTAATATATTAGAATACCTTGATATTAGCCCTAATTTTCAATATGAAATTGTCGGAATAGAATTAGATACTAATAATAATTTTGTTTTTATAAACGAAGGATGTGAACCTAAAGAAATAACTTTTTCAGTAGAAATATTTGATGGAGATTGCCCCATCAAAGTAATTAGTCTAACGGCCATAATTCTACCTAAAATTGAAGCAAGTATTCAATATCTTTCTGATAGTTCTTTCTGTACACCAAAATTAATCATAGCATGCGAAGATGTTTATGAAGTGACTTGGTCAGATAATTTGGGAAATTCTGGCGTAGGAAATATTTACGAGGCAGCAGTAGGAACTGCTGGTTTTGTCACTTTTTATGTAAATCCTCTTGATACACTTAATGAAATTTTCTGCGGAATAGATACTTTTTCTGCCGATTTTAGTTGTCAAATAATTGATTGCCCAGAACCTGATTTTGAGACGATAGATTTATATGGTTGTCATGGAGACCTATTTAATCTTTTTGAACGATTCCAACTTTCTGATAATACGCGATATAGAATAGTAGATGGTGATGGTATTGAAGATATAAGAAATATCCGTTTAGAAAACGATGGAGCGGATTGTTTTATTCGCCAATTTAGATTGGCTATTGATGTACTGGATGAAAGAGATTGTGTTATTAGAACAATCTTTGTCTCCTTTACGGTACTACCAAAAATTAGTGGAGAGATTGTAAATAATGAGGAAGGGTGCGGGATGAATTTAAGGCTAACTTGCCCTAATATTTATGCTGTTTCTTGGAAAGATGATTTTGGAAATACAGGAGATGATTTTTCTTATGAGCCTGAATTTGGCAGAACAGGAGCCGTTCATTTTATCGTATCTTATAAAGATACCACTATTGCAAATTTATTTACTGATTCTACTTGTTATATCGCAACATTTACACAAGAATTTGCTTGTTGTAACCCGGCAGGCACTACCTGTGATGATGGAGATGCCTTGACTTTTAACGATGTAGAAGATGGTAATTGTGGTTGTTTCGGTATAGGTTGTAATTTAGAATATAAAGGAACCGTAATTGATGGGCTTAATATCGAATGCCCGATTCGTATTGAATTGAGTGATGGAACTATTTTAGACCCTGCGATTTTACCTACTGGAGAGACCTTGGTTATAGGTCAGGAAATTATTTTTTCTTATGTAGCCTATTCAGGAGATGTGAGTTTTTGCGAAACAGGAAATATTGTACAAATTATCTGCTTAGAAAATACTTGCCCTAAAGCAGGAACACCTTGCACGGATAATAATTTGGCAACGATTAATGATGAACAGGATGGTAATTGTAATTGTGTAGGAGAAACAGTGCCTGAGGTTATAAGCGAAATTGATTTGAGATTACGACCTGAATTAGATTGCCAATCAAATACTTATTGCTTGACTTTGCAAGCTAAAGCGCAACAAGAAGATTTTACTATTGGTACTTCCTCCATTATGGTAAATTATGACCCTAATACTTTAGAATTTACGAGTTATACTTCTTCTCAATTTGATGAAAACGAGACTTGCATAGCAGGTTCTATGAGCCCTTGGGACGAACAGAAATTCGATGGAACTTCTGTACCGGGTAAATTTTGTTTGACGATGACCTTACTGACAGATAGTATAAGTTGCCCAGAAATTACTACGGAAGATTGGGAAGATATAGGCGTTATCTGTTTTGATATTATGAATAATGATACGACCCCAAATATAAAATTTGATACGGTTAATATTCATTTTAACGGCAGCAGCCCCAATAATGGCACCAAACCAATTGCCCTTGGTATTTTACATGGTATTGATACAGACATAGCACTTGCTTGCGAAGGAAATACGATTGTATCTGCTAATGAATTGGCGCTTAAAGCAATGCTACAAGGGCCTTATAAAGTAAACACGCAACTGATGACAGATGATTTGAGAAAGAAAGGATTCATTCCCTTAACGGAGCCATATACAGGGATTCCTTCTTTCATTCATTTTGGAGAAGGCGGCGGAGAAACGACCACCTTAGAAGTGCTAGATAATCGTGGAGATAATGCCATTATCGATTGGGTTTTCCTAGAACTTCGGTCTAATGTGGATTCCACTTTAGTGATGGCTACTCGTTCTGCTTTGATTCAAAGAGATGGGGATGTGGTAGATGTTGACGGAGTATCTAATGTTCGATTTGTTGTTCCAGACGGGGATTATTATGTTTGTATAAAGCATAGAAATCACCTAGGAGTGATGACCGCTGAACCGATTAAGTTTATTTCGACTCAAACAGCTAGTATTGATTTTACCAAAATGGAGACACCTACTTATGGAGCGTATGCTCAATTGGAAATGCAAGAAAAAATGGTCTTAAGAGGAGGAAATGCCAATCCAGATAAATTTGTCATTCTTGCGGGTGGTGGCCTTGGTTTACCAGATAGAGATATGATTTTCTTTGATATTTTCTTATCCCTTTGGCAATCAAATCCTGGTATTCCAATTACTTATAATAGCGTGTTACATGGCTATTATGGGTCTGATACGAATATGGATGGTAAGGTTAAATATCAAGGTCCTAAAAATGATATTGATGCTTATATTTTCTTTAATGTTTTATTTCACCCTCAAAACACGGCGTATCGTTTAAACTTTGCAATTTCGGAACAAATACCATAACGGTTTAGGGGTTATTATATTGATTTTTTAATTTAATTTTTACAAGAGGTTCATAAAAGGCAACAGACAAAATTTCTTAGAATAGAATAAGGTGCTTTATTTTATGGAACACTAAAAAAGAGAATTGAAGAGGATATCTAATCAACTCCTTTCCAAGTATTAATTTTTCTATAAACAAATGTTTTATTATGACATTCTCTAAGATGAACAACACACTAATTTTAAAAGGCTTATTGACAAACTTATTTGTATTAGCCACTATTTACATGACTACTGCACAGGTTCAATTTAAATTGACCATGTTAGAAGATGGAGAAACCTATCAAGTTTCTTTAATTCCAGAAAAAAGCTGGAAACATCCTCATAACATTACCAGTACCGCCCAAGTTACCATTAAAGTACCAACGAATTCTTTTGAGGTAGAAAATTTGACAAGCCTTCAATTAGGTGTTGAATGGCAAGATAATTCTCGCAGCGATTCGCCAGCAGAAGCACCTGATGTGGATTACATCTCCTTCGGACTAGCTTCTTTAGGTACGGTTGATTTTAATTATGAAGCTGGGGTGGAAATGCCGTTATTTCAATTTAAAAATGCTTTGCCTTGTCAAGGGAAGGTATCTTTGATGGATAATGCAGCTGATGCATTTATGGCGCCTAACAGTAGAAGTGCAAATGTGGGGAACTCCATTACAATTTTTGGTGCTAGGGGAGAAGCTTATTTGGGTAATGTAAAAGACTTTACGGAAATTCCTTGCCTAGGGAATTTTTCTACTAGCATTGAAAAAGAAGAAATAATTGCAGAAGCACTTAAAGTATACCCAAATCCAGCCATAAATGAGGTATTTGTTGACATGAGCTGGACACAAGGTACGACTAAAGGGGCTTTAGTGATTATGGATGCTACGGGCAAGGAAGTTAAAAGACAAACAGTTACTTTGAATGATGGCTTTAATAAAACTCAACTACCTGTTGAGACTTTAAACTTTGGCATCTATTCTATTGAGTTTCAGTTTGATGGAAAATCTTTAACTATTGACCGTTTTGTAAAAGGAAATAGATAATAAATCAATAAAGATTAACACTAAAATTTAGTTATTGGAAATGATTGGGACTACTAAAATATTTTTTTAGATAAGTTCAATTGTTTCCAATTTTTTTTGCAAATTCCACTGATATTAGGCTCTTTCAGAAGACTTATGTTTTTTAAATTTAATCCTGCCTGTTTGGTATATCATTTCTTTGAAATCTACGTTTATAATCTCATTAACCAAGCGACTGAAATCCCTACATAATTTCCCAAAGCAATACCCAATAATCCCAAAGCGATGCCGGGAAAAACAAGTCGTCGATTATCTATAGTACTAGCGATTTGACCTATAAATACAGGCCCATAAATGGCTGCGGTACTAGCAATTAATGTGGTATCCTTATCAATTTTAAAAAAGAAACAAAGTAACCAATGCAAACTTACTGTAATTCCCCAAGCCACTGCCATAAACATAATTAAATCCAATCCATTTTCCAGAATATTGGCAAAGTTAGCTAACATTCCTACCGCTACACAAAACATCAATAATAGATAATCACCAACTTCAAAAGTACCGTCTAACCGTTGTGTAAAAGAAAACCTAGAGGCAATAATACTTAATGTGGTTAGTGATAAGATGATAAAAGTAGCGGCTAAATGCCCAAAAAATAAAAAACTAGCACCTAAAGAAACTCCGATAATTAGCAAAGCAATGCCTAAACCTTGAATGAAATTTTTAAAAGAAATATTTTTACTGTTTAATAAATTATTATTACTCATTTGTAAATTACTGTCTTGGTAATTTCCTAAAAATAAAGAAAGCAATTTACTGGCTAAAGAAGTAAGGAATAATAAATACATCCCACCAATAAATATATCTGCCGCATTTAGTAATACAATCGTGTTGGATTCTGCCTCTAATGCCATCCCCACCGCTTGCATATTGGGAATACCGCCTGAAAAAATAGCGGCAATCATTCCCGCTACTAACCACGCTTGAGGAATGGTATCTTTGAAATACCAACCTGCAAAACAAGTCCCTATAATGCCTGCTACCACACATAATAAAAAGGCAAGCACCATGCTTTTAAAATCTTTTAACCAACTCGATAAATCTGTTGCGTAGAGTAAAAAAGGAATGGCTAAAAGGATTGTACCTTGCGTAAAATAATTAGCTATTTGTTCATTAATTCTGAAGAAGGAGAGGTTTGCGAGTATAATACCTAAAGTATAACATAGTACAACTGGACTTAACCAAGCGACTGTGTTTTTAGATATTTTTTTGGCTAGGTATGGGAATAGGCAAATTAGGGTTATTTGAAGGATAATCATGTAACTTCATTTATTTCAAAATCGAAAAGCACAATATCGGTCAAAAAGTACTAGGAACAAAGGCGTATTTTAGATTTCAAAAACTTCCATTACCTTTGTCCAAAAGATGAGTGTGAAAAAAGATACCTACCAAACCTTAACTGGGCCTACCGAAGGAGAATTCAAGGACAGAGGCAGTAAATTTTTCGCCTATGCTTTTCCGGTCTATAATGAAGCGGATTGGCAACAGCGGTTATTGGAAGTTCGGAAATTGCATGCCAAAGCAAGGCATTGGTGTTATGCTTACAGATTAGGAATGGATGGCAATAATTTTCGTGCAAATGACGATGGCGAACCTTCTGGAACGGCTGGAAAACCCATTTTAGGGCGAATTGATAGTTTTGGTTTGGTTAATGTTTTTATCGTGGTGGTTCGATATTTTGGCGGTACTTTATTAGGTGCTTCTGGGTTAATTAATGCTTATAAAGAAGCGAGTATTGCTGCCTTAGAAAAAGGAGAAATTGTAGAAAAAGTAGTAGCAGACATTTATCAATTTACTTTTGATTATAGCATTATGAGTGAAGTGATGAATGCCATTAAGAAACATAAAGTTGAAATGGTTCACCAAGATTTTGGAAATATTGGAATAGTCCAAGTTGCCATTAGACAAAGTGAAGTGGCAGATAAATTATTGAGAATGAAGGCAATTATTGCTAAAGTGCACTTGGAAATGGTGCCTGATTTAGAAGAAATTGAAGGATTAACTATTGAATTTATTGAGACAAGAGGGTAATCAAGAATCAAAATTGCTATAATTCAATTGAGCGGATAAGTTTCAATTATGCTATTAATTTGTATCAAATATGTGGGTAATTATCGGTGGCATTTTAATCCGTGGGGAAACTAAATTCGTGAGGGAAACATCTGTAACAAAAACAATCCTAAAGCACTTTTCGACGCATTTCTTTCTTCTCCGAATGCCGCTTTTTATTAGCCAATCTTCTTTCTTTAACAGCTCTAGGCATCCTCACTTTTTTCCGTACTTTTTTTGGTGTTAGCGCAGTGGTCAAAAGGTTTAATAAATTAACCAAAGCGGCCTTTTTATTTTTTAATGCAGAACGAGAGGTTTGACTGGTAATTACAAGATAGCCATCTTTAGAAATCCTGTTCTTTAATTTTTCAAAAAGGAGGGCTTTTTGTGCATCACTAAATAGGTCGCTTTCTGCTACTAGAAAGTGTAAAGTAGCTTTGGTGGCCACTCGATTCACATTTTGCCCACCATTACCAGAGCTACAACTCATGGTGAATTTTACTTCTTTTGCAAGTAAGCTTGGGTCGATATGTAATTGAAAATGATTCATTTATATTTGAATGAAAGTATTTATTTTATTGATAATTCCTTCTTAAGAACATACTTTTGTAAAAAAAAGTTCCACTTTCCTTATTTTCTTTAATATTGGCAACAAAAGAGGAAGGCGACTGTTAAAATTGCAGTAAAAGAAATCACAATTTATGAAAAAGAAGCGAGTTATAGTTTGGTTTAGACAAGACTTGCGCTTACATGATAATGAAGCCTTAGCGGATGCTTTGCGAACTAGCGAGGAAGTAATTCCAGTGTATGTTTTTGATGAACGGGTTTTTCAAGGACAAACAAAATATGGTTTTCCAAAAACAGGGGTTCATCGAACTAAATTTATTATTGAAAGTATTGCAGACTTAAGAAATTCCCTTAAAACTATTGGAAGTAATTTAATCGTGCGGATTGGAAAGCCAGAAGAGGTGCTTTTTGAATTGGCACAAGAAGTCAAAAGTGCTTGGATTTTTTGTAATAGAGAAAGGACGGAAGAAGAGGTTAGCGTCCAAGATAAATTAGAAAAAAAATTATGGGAAATTGGACAAGAGGTACGTTATTCCAGAGGGAAAATGCTTTATTACACAGCTGATTTACCTTTTCCTGTCACCCACACTCCTGATATTTTTACCCATTTTAGGAAAGAAGTAGAAAAATATATACAAATTAGAGAACCTCTAGCGGCACCTGTTAGAGGAGATTTTGAGCCTTTAAGTATTCGGTTAGAAGAAGGGGAAATTCCCACTTTGACAACTTTTGGTTATAATACTACGCCTAAAGATAGTCGTGGAGTACTCCCATTTGAAGGTGGAGAAACGGCGGGTTTAAAACGCCTGCAACATTATTTTTGGGATACAGATGCTATAAAAGATTACAAAGAAACTAGAAATGGCCTAATTGGAAGTGGTTATTCTTCTAAGTTTTCTCCATGGTTAGCAAATGGATGTATATCGCCTAAAAAGATTTACCAAGAATTGAAACGGTATGAGGTAGAACGAACTAAAAACAAATCTACTTATTGGTTGTTTTTTGAATTATTATGGCGAGATTTTTTTCGATTAATGGGAAAAAAACATGGAAATGCCATTTTTCAAAAAGGAGGTACCATTGGCGTAAAACAGGAAGCAGGTAAAGATGATGAACAATTATTGCATGTTTGGATAGAAGGCAGAACTGGCATCCCATTCATTGATGCGAATATGAGAGAATTGGCATTAACTGGTTTTATGTCTAATCGAGGTAGACAAAATGTAGCTAGTTTTCTAGTTAAAGATTTGCAGGTGAATTGGCAAATGGGCGCAGATTATTTTGAATCCATATTGCTTGATTATGATCCTTGTAGTAATTGGGGAAATTGGAATTATATCGCTGGCGTAGGGAGTGACCCTAGAGAAAATCGATATTTCAATATCCTAAAACAGGCTAAACGATATGACAATAAAGGAGACTATGTAAAAATTTGGTGCCCTGAATTAACAAATCTTCCTTTTGAAAAAATACATCAACCAGATACTTTAACGGAGATGGAACAAGCTCAATATAATTGTAAATTAGGGGTCGATTATCCTAAGGCTATGTTTAAAACTACCAAGTGGGCGTAGATAATTTGAAGCGACCCCAAATGTCCGTTTCCTTACTTTTAGCTTAACAATAATCCTACCTTGGATAAATTTTTAAATATTCTTACTAAAATTAGGGGCATTTCTTTGACCTATCCTTAAAATAACTTAATTTGCGTATGCGATGCAAAATTAATGTCCTATCAAACCCTTTCCCCCCCTCGTAGTATTAATTAATCGTACTACTTACACTTCCCCCCTTTTTTTTAGGAGATAAAACAGACACTTTAGATGAACAAACAACACTTATTCGTGCGCTTTAGCTTGTGCTTTCTCGTACTATTTAGTATCCTACCACTTTACGCTCAAATAGAAGTATCAGTTAATCAATCAGATGCTATTTATGAAGTAGGCGAAACTGCCTTCTTTCAAGCTAAGGCTACTTACTCTTCTCCTGCTACCTATGAAATTATTTACGATGATAAGTCTCCTGTAATAGAATCAGGGACAATCAATCTAGTAGCTGGACAAACCTACTCGATTCCCTATAACCAGAATGAACCTGGTTTGGTAATTTGTCGAGTTAATTTGAATAATGCTATCGGTGAGGCGTCGGCTGTTTTTTCCCCTTTAGATATTAGTCCTTTAGAGGAAGAACCTAATGACTTTGATGCTTTCTGGGCGTCCCAGAGAAATTTAAAGAATAATTTGCCAATGGACATGCAAATGTCCTATCATAATGAAAGTTCTTACCAAACAACTTACACTTTTTCTCTAGCAAATATTGAAGGTCGAAGAACTTATGGATATATCTCCATACCGAAAGGTAGTGGACCATTCCCTGCTTCTATTACTTTACCGCCTTATGGTTCTTCCAGAGCGGTAGTTGGGGCAGATACGGAAAGTGCAGAAAAAGGAGGGATGATAGCTGTTTCTATTAGTATTCATAATAGCTCTGTTAATCAAGATGACCCAAATGCTTATAAGCCTGATGATAATACAGATAAAGATAAATTTTATTATAGATATGGTTTGATTGGAGCGATGCATGTGATTGATTATTTAGAAACTAGGTCAGACTTTGATGGAAATGTTTGTGCGATGGGCGTTAGCCAAGGAGGTGGATTATCTATTATTTTGGCGGGAATAGATAATAGAGTTAGTTTGTTGATTAATTCTAATCCTACGATGGGGCAACACGTGGGATATAAATATGATAAAGCGAGCGGATTTCCCTATTATTTATCGATTATTGATGCGCAAAACCAAGGGAATTCCAATGTTTTTAATACAGCAGTAAATGCGACTAAGTATTATGACGCAATGTTTCATGCTCGAAGATTCAAAGGCGCTTCGTTTTCCTTAACGGGTTTAAAAGATTTAGTGGTGCCATCCGCTACTGCCTTAGTTTCCCATAATCAATTGCCTGGCTCAAAGGTCTTAATGATTTCTAGAGATGGTGGGCATAATCATCCAAATGAATATTGGAATGGACGCTTTGAATTTATGAGGCGTCATTTTGCAGGGTCAAATAATCCACCTTTTCAATTCGGAGACACGAATAAAGGCTTTTTAGCGGATGCTGGAAACGACCAAACGGTTGGGACTTCCGCTAATTTAAATGGTGAATTATTTTATGATACGAATCAATTGACTAATTCAACTGTTTTTTGGCGAAAAGTAAGTGGTCCAGGAAATGTTAATTTTTCAAATGCTAATGGGTATAACACTTCCGCTAATTTTAGTACCAATGGTACGTATGTCCTTCAATTTGTCGCAAGAGACGATAGAAAATTGGCGAGCGAAGGTAAAATATATTATATTTCTGATGATGTAACAGTTACCGCTTCGGGAGGAGGAAATCCAACCTTTACTTTAAATCTTGCTTGCCCTAGTAATCAATCAATAGAACTTTCTGAAGGTCAATCACAAACGACTGTTTTTTGGGATGAACCCACAGCAATATCTAATTGCTCTGGAGGGGCCAATTATTTTCAATTAGCAGGACAATCAAATGGAAGTGCTTTTTTTGAAGGCAACTATACCATTTCTTATAGAGCAACGGATAATTGTGGAAATACACAAGATTGTAGTTTTACGATTAACATAACGCAAGCACAAACCCAACCTTCAGATATTGATTTAAATTGTCCTTCTGATATTATTATTGATGCTGCACCAGGGGATAATGAAGTAACCGTTAGTTGGGCGACTCCTACAGCTTCGACAACTTGTAGCACAGGAGGAAATACTGGAGGAGGAGATTGTTCTTCGACTTTTAAAAGCGGCTACGCCTATATGGGGACTTTTGATAATAGCCAGTTTTATATTTCCAATAATAATGCTAACTGGATTGATGCCAGCGCAGCGGCGATAAGTGCTGGCGGTAGACTAGCCATTATCAATGACGCTGCCGAAAATGATTTTATTCAACAAAATATTAATAATGAAATTGTATTTATTGGTTTAAGCGATGTAGACCAAGAAGGAAATTTACGTTGGGTAGATGGTAGTTCAGTTGGATACAGTAAGTATGTCAATAATCTAGATAATAATAATGATAATGATTTTGTAACTATTTATCCTTGGAATGGCGAATGGGATTTAAATAACCAGTTTGTTGCTAAAAAATATGTCTTAGAAATTCCATGTAGTAATGGTGGTGGTGGAAATAACGACAATGACGTTACAATAACACAAACTGGTGGCGCTTCAAATGGTAGTAATTTTTCAGTTGGCACAACTACCGTGACTTATACAGCGACAGATAATTGTGGAAATACAAGCATTTGTAGTTTTAATGTAATAGTGAATGGTTCGACCGCTAATTTATCCATTAATTGTCCGAATGATATGAGTGTGCAAATTCCGGGAGACCAGGCATCAATGTCTATTACTTGGAACGCGGCTACCGCTACTTCAAACTGTAATGGTGGCGCAACAGTTACTAATATAAGCGGCAGGAATAGTGGAGATCAATTTGAGGCTGGAAATTATACCATTACATATCAGGCAACTGATAATTGCGGAAACCAAGAAGTATGTTCTTTTTCTATAAATGTAACTAATACCCCCACAGATTTAAGTATAAATTGTCCAGCAGACAGAATTTTTCAAATTCCTGCTGGACAAACTCAAATTCAAGCGAGTTGGGATATAGCAACGGCGGCTTCTGATTGTCCAAACGGAGCAAGCGTAACCCAAATTGGAGGACCTGATAACTTTAGCCAATTAAGTGCTGGAACTTACACGATTACTTATGAAGCAACAGATAATTGTGGCAATCTAGAAACTTGTGCCTTTGAAGTAAGCGTGAATGAAACTGCTACAAATTTAGCTATTAATTGCCCTAGTAATCAAACAATAAATATTCCTGCTGATGAAAATTCAGTACTGCTTACTTGGATAGACCCTACTACTTCAACCAATTGCCCTAATGGCGCTACCGTAAACCAAATAGGTGGTACGCCAAAATTTAATATAGTTGGAGCGGGAACCTATACTATTACTTATGAAGCAACAGATAACTGCGGCAATAGAGAGACTTGTGCCTTTGAAGTAAACGTGGTTGAAACAGCTACTAATTTATCTATTAATTGTCCTGGAAATCAAACGATAAATATACCTGCAGACCAAAGTGATGTTATGCTTACATGGACAGATCCTACGGCAGTAACGAACTGTCCTAACGGGACTTCTGTTAACCAGACTGGTGGTACGCCTAAACAGAATATAGTTGGAGCAGGAACTTATGTTATTACTTATGAAGCAACAGATAATTGTGGGAATACAGCTACTTGTTCTTTTGAAATAACGGTGAATCAAACCCAAAGTAATTTAACGGTTAACTGTCCAAGTGACCAGACTATTCAATTGCCTGCTGGTGAATCAACAATGTCTATTTCTTGGACAAATCCCACAGCAAATACCGACTGTCCTTCAAGTGCAACTGTGAATCAAATTGGTGGGCCTTCAGCAGGGAGTAATCAAAGTGAAGGTGTTTATACTATAGCGTACGAAGCTACCGATAACTGCGGGAATACAGCTACCTGTTCCTTTATCATTACAATTGAGGCAAGTACACCAGTTGGCGGAAGTGAAATTACGATTAACTGCGCTAATGATATTTTTGTAGAAATTCCTTATGATGAATCTGCTACGAATATTGATTGGGCAACACCAACTACTTCAACGACTTGTGTCCTAACAGGAGGCGGAACTACTTGTTCTGGAACTGTTATAGATGGCTATAGTTATCTGGGAGAATTTGAAGGAAGTCAATATTATAAATCTAATGACCCATTAAGTTTTCCTTTAGCATTAACTGCAGTGTCAAATGCAGGTGGAATATTAGCTAAAATTAGTAGTGCTGAAGAAAATGAATTTTTGCGACAGAATATTGGTTCAGATCTTTGTGTGATAGGATTAAATGATGCAGCTACAGAAGGGGAATGGAGATGGACAGACGGAACGACTCCTAGCTACCTCAATTTTCCTGCTAACATTAATAATAATCCAAGTGATGATTATGCTGTTATAAATTTCTGGAATGGTGAGTGGGAATTGACAACAGATTTTATTTACAAAAAATATATTTTAGAAATCCCATGTACTGGAGGCAATGATAATATGGCTAGTGAAATTCAATTGGCACAGATTGAAGGCCCTGCAAGTGGAAGTAACTTTGGCGTAGGGACAACTTCTATTACTTATGAAGCAATGGATGAATGTGGTAATATAACGACTTGTTCTTTTAACGTGGTTATCACGCAAGCAAACCCACCAAATAATGATGCTGGTCCTCCAACGGTAGTAATAAGCGTGACTAACACAACGGTAACAGACGATTTTCAAGTGACCATCAACTTCAATGAACCTGTAACAAGTTTGAGTGGCTATGATTTAGCTATTTCTAATGCCAATTGGTATAATTTTACGGAAATGAATGGAACTAGCTTTACGGTCATGCTAGATCCTATTAATGCTGGCGATGTTATGATTGCGGTGCCAGCAAATGTGGCATTTGATAGTGATATTCAAGGAAATGAAGCCTCTAATAATGTGGTTGTCAATTATAATCCTAATGGAGCAGACGATGGATCTAATAATAATTTACCTCCTTCTATGGGGTCTTGTTTACTTCAACCTGTCTCTGTAACATTAGAGGATGGAAGTACAGTAGGTGGTGCAGTAAGTAATATTATTAATGGGTTGGGATTAACCGGAGCAGATGATTTAACAGCCCAACATGGTGGCGGAAATCTATATGATGGTGTTTGGTTAAATGATGGTACGGATGTAACGGTACGATTTGACTTAGGTCAAGTTCAGAATGTAGATGGTATTGCTTTATGGAATTATTCTTACCATACTTGGCTAGTTTTAAAACGTAGAGGGGTCAAGAATTTTCAGGTTTCTACTTCAGAAGATGGTAATAATTATAGTACGCCTACTTTCCACACGGCAATATCTACAACTGGCAGAGGAGAACAGGAAGTAGTTCAAACCTTTAATTTTCCAGGCGTTAGTGCTAGATATATCCGACTGCGTATTTTAAATGCGATTGATGATAGTTTTTATGTAGGTTTAGGGGAAGTAAGGTTGATGAATAATTGTTCAATACCACCTAATGCTGGAAGCAATCAATTAGTTGCGAATACTGATTTAACAACAACTCTTCTAGCTATTTCAATACCTCCCGTTGAATTAGAAGTTTATCCTAATCCAACTAGTGATTTCTTTTTTGTAGACTTTGGTACAAAGGTTCAAACTAAAGCAAGGATTGAGGTCATTAATGAAATCGGGGCAAGGGTATATGAGCAACAGGTTGATAAAACAAATTTGGCACCTATTCAAATAAATTTACGGCAGGAAGCAGATGGTTTATATTTAATTAGAATATTGATAGATGATGAATTGCCTATTTTTAAGAAAGTAGTTAAAACTAGTCGTTAACAAGGATGGTAATGCTGCTTATAATACAAGACCATTTGGGTAGAACGTTATTTTGTATAAATGGTATCTTCCTTTGATTTTTAAACATATTTTAAATTAATTTTAAAAAAACAAAAAAGTGCTTTTCTCATAATAAAGAAAAGCACTTTTTTGCAATATATTGATCTCCAAATAACTAAACGTTAAGACTAATTTGTATGTTTAAAAAGCATATTAGGTCTTTAACAAAATCTATACGTTCTATTATTTTGAAAGCTTAATTATTGATAAATTTGTCGTACTATTGTACGAACTAAATTAAACTTAATTATTTT
>JAFMDF010000217.1 GCA_017857395.1 Bacteroidota bacterium
AAGAAATTGAAGAATATTAACTGCCGCTAACTTCTTGCGCAAACCACTAGCGGCTCAAACCATCTTTTTATTAGGCGCAGTTTATTTTAGAAAATTTGCCATTTTTAAAACGGTTTTAAGTGCTACCTTAATTGGTCTTTGTTTGATAATTATATCTGCGATTGTCTTTCGCTTAGTGATGTTTGACCTTTTTGATGGGTTGTTAACTTTTAGGCCCGAAATGATGGTTGACGGCAAAATGATGCCTGTTGAACCTTCTCGAGGTTTCCAAAATTTCATGGAAAGAAATGCCGAAAATTATTCAAAGTTAGTCGGTTTATGGATTATACCAGCTGTGCTTTTAGTAGTTGGGTATTTCAAATTGAAAGAAACGGAGTTGTAACAGTTGCTAGTTGCTAGTTACGCTCTAACCAGCAACTGGAAAACCACCAACGATGAACGGAAAAATTTAGTGGAAGAAAAAATCTATCAACATGAATTTTAAAAAGCCTAAAGCAATCTATATGCAAATTGCCGATTATATATGCGAAAGCATTTTAGCTGCGGAGCTAAAAGGAGGAGACCGTATTCAATCCGTTCGAGAAATGGCTGCACAGGTTGAAGTCAATCCCAACACCGTAGCCCGAACCTTTACTTATCTACAAGAAAAAGAAATTATTTTTAATAAACGAGGCGTGGGTTATTTCGTAGCAGAGGATGCACTCGAAAAAACAAAAGTCTTGAAAAAAGCCGCGTTTATCAAACAGTTTCTCCCCGAAGTGTTCAAATTGATGGAACTATTGGGTATTAGTTTTGAGGATTTAAAGAAGTTGCGAGAGGGTGAGGTGATAAGGTAACGAGGTTAGGAGGTAAAAGGGTAATGAGGTTAGGAGACAATCATTTTTTCACATTTAAAATTAGAATTATGAAAACCAGCAATAAAATATTCTTAGGTTTATTGGCCGCCATCGCCTTAAATGTCTTAACAGGAATGGTCATCTTACGAGCTAACTTAGGGCCAGGTAGCATTGGAAATGGAGACATAAGCATTCAAGGAACAAAAGATATAAAAAAGGTAAGATTAACTGCAACTGATTTTAAAGGCATTAATATTGGGGATAATTTTCAAGTAATATTAACACAAGGAGCGGAAGAATTTGTAGAAATTGAAACGGATGCTAATTTAATTGGCTACTTTGATGTCCAAGTAGATGATAATAAAACCCTCTCTGTAGCAGCAAAAGACGGTTATAGCTTGATTCCTACCAAAAGCGTTCAAATTCATATCGGCTTTAAAACATTGGAAAAAATTAAAAGTCATAGTCATAGTACTATTTCCTCCGACCAGCAATTAAGTTTCGAAAAATTAATCCTAGAAATTCAGAATAGCAGCGTAATGGCATTTGGTGTCAATGCGCAAGCACTAGAAGTTCGTATTAGCGGTTCCAGTAAAAATAAAATACATGGCACAACTGATAATTTAGAACTGAACGTATTCAATAATGGAAAATTTGAAGGGCAAGCATTAACCGTCAAAAAAGCAAAGGTCAGCATCAATAATAGCGGAACGGCAGATATAAAAGTAATTAACGCTTTAGACGCCGCTACCCATAATAATGGAACGCTTCGATATAGCGGTAATCCTTCCATTAATCAACGATCGAGTAATTCAGGAAGCATTATCAAAAATTAATTAGTTCATCGTATCTCATTTTGGTGAGAGGTGGCTAGGCACGCTGGAATTATTTCAGCGTGCTTTTTTATAAAAGAGGTTATGAGGTAACAAGGTTATGAGGCAATGAGGTCATGAGAAGTTAAACTCATTTACTCATCAACTCATTAACCTCATTACCCCATTGCTTTACTACTCTTCCGTTTTCTTCATAGCCGTATCAATAGTCTTCCGTGGTAATTTTTCATCTCGTTGAGAAGTATGCCAAACAAAAGAAGCAATCACTGTTGCTGCTTGCTTTAAATCATCTGCTACTAAATGGTCCCAATTATCCATATTAGAATGGTGGGTTCGATTAAAATAGGCAATGGGTTCTTGGATAAATTGAAAGCCTGGAATGCCTACTGCATCAAAAGCTAAATGGTCCGTTCCACCTGTATTACTCAAAGTTAAGGTACTCGCATCCAGGTCCTTAAACGGATGTAACCAATTTCTAAAAATTGGCGCAACTGCTTGATTTCCTTGTAAATAAACGCCTCTTACTTTTCCTGTTCCATTATCCAAATTAAAATAACCTGCTACTTTTTCTTGAGCTGGTTTTAATGATTGCGGTGTATAAGTATCAGGTGCAAATTCAGCATAATGATTTTTCACATAGCCTCTTGAACCATACAAACCTTGTTCTTCCCCTGTCCATAATGCCAAGCGCAAAGTTCGACGTGGCGCTACCCCACTCTCTTTAATGGTTTCTAATAAAATCCTTGCTACTTCCATCATTACCGACGAACCCGCCCCATTATCCGTTGCCCCCGTAGCCGTATGCCAAGAATCAAAATGAGCGCCAAAAATTACTACTTCGTCCTTTAAGTCTGTGCCTGGGATTTCTGCAATAATATTATGCTCCATTTCATCTGGATTGGTGTATTTACTTTTAATTTCCAAACTTAATTTTACGGGAATATCCTTCTGCGTCAAACGGAAAATACGGTTATAATGCTCTACCGCCAAAGTTGCTTGTGGAACAACTGAAATACCTTTGTTCCAAGGTCTACCCTCTCCCGTTCTAGCACGAGAAACGAAAACAGTTCCTAAATCGCCTTTATAACTTCTATCCAACACCGCTAAGGGTTGTTCTGCTGCTAAGAAATTCCACATTTTTTGATTGAAACTTAGTCCACCTAAACGATTAAAATTTCTTCTTGGGCGAGGGGTTGGCATCGGCGCATTTGCCATATCCAATAATTCATCATTGGTTCGGCGATTTGCTGGCGGATCAAACCATTCTTTAGTTGTCCGAATCGTATCTAATAAAACAAATTTACCTTTTAATTTACCTTTGTATTTTTCTAAACCTGCTTCATCATCTGCTTGCAAATAGATAACTTCGCCAGTCACTTCTCCATCGGTAGAAGGTGACCAAGCCTTTGGATAAGCAATTATTTGCCAATAATTGGGTGTATGCGCTTGCATCGTAAAATGTTCCAATTCCCAACCTCTGCCAAATGGTCCCCATTCTTCGAGATGCACATTTTTCATGCCCCAATCATTTAGGGTCTTTTGTGCCCAACCCGTTGCTTTATCCAACATAGGCGAACCTGTTAACCGTGGGCCATAGACATCCATCATCCAACTGGCGGTTTCCATAATATGGCTTTCTTCTAACCCATGTTTTCGGATAAGCTCATTGATTTTTTCATCGGGTAGGTCTTGGGCGAATAAGTTAATCGTGCCTAGTATTAAGGCAATACAGAAGAGTGCTTTTTTCATAACCTGATTTTTTATTGGTTGATAATAAGTGCAATTTTAGGTAAAATAAGTATTTTTAGGCGTAAATTGCATTAGAAATATTGAAAATCAATTACTTAACATCTCTTTTTCTTTTAGGTGGCACAGAACTGGAACACTTTGGGAAAAAAATTACTATAAGGGATGAAAAAAAATTAGGTCTAAACAAGCAACTTTCCTTTAAATCTGTGGAATTTGTGGCAGAAAAACCACGGACTTACATCAATGTTTACATTTGCACCTTTTCTTGTATAGTTATTTTTAAAGCCCGATAAAGTAATAGTTACCTTTAGCATGTCTCGAAGACAAATAAATATAGCTTAGAAAATAGGAACTAACCGCAAAATATTTAAAAGAAAAAAGAAAGATAACTTTGTCCAACATTTCATTTTCGGCAATAGCCCTATTTGAGCTACAGCGCAAATTGTAACCGTTACCAATCATATATAAATTAACAGAATGAGTAAAAACATCATTATAGTATTATTTTTCCTAATTGGGCTTAATCAAGTAAAATCACAAGAGGTGGCTCAAATTGTAATCGGCACAAAACATATACTCCATTCCAATATTTTGAATGAAGATAGAGCATATTGGGTTAGCCTTCCTGAATCTTACAGCAACGTAGGATCATCCTATAAAAGATATCCAGTGCTTATCGTACTTGATGGAAATGCACATTTTAGGTCTATAACAGGTATGGTAAACTATATGAGCGCTGGATTAAATGGAAACACAAGAATTCCAGAAATGATTGTAGTAGCCATTCAAAATGTTAACAGACGCAGAGACTTTACACCTGACAAAATTATTACAAAAAGGGAAAATGATTCTGGCGGTGGAGATAACTTTTTAAGTTTTTTGGAAGATGAACTTATTCCTGAGTTGGATCAGAAGTATAGAACAGACCCTTATCGAATACTTTTTGGACATTCTTTAGGTGGTTTATTAGCTACTCATGCCTATATGAAAGAAAAGACTCTTTTCAACGCATTCATTGCTGTTGACCCGAGCTTTGGCACATGGGATACTGAAACTATGGACAAAAAATTAGATGCCGTAACTAAGCAATCATTTGAAAGATTCATTTACATAGCCACCGCAAACTGGGGCAAAAGAAATATTAGAAATCGAAATCGTCATGTAAGATTGTACGAAGCATTAAATAGTAAATGTGAAGATGAGTTTCCTGCGAAACTGGAATATTTCGAAAATGAAAACCACGGTTCTGTTCCACTAGTTGCTTTTTATAATGGTATTTCAAGCATTTTTAAAGGCTATGGAATTTACTATCGAAATATTGAAAGTAAAGAGCAACTAATTCAACATTTCCAGTCTCTTTCTTTGCGACTTTCATCAGATTTTAGGCCACCAGAGTATCTTGTGAACCGAATAGGTTATAGAATGTTACAAACTAGAAATGAAAGTGAAAAGTCCAAGGCATTGTCATTCTTTATCTTGAATACAGAAAACTTCCCCAATTCATTTAATGCTTTTGATAGTTTGGGAGAGGCCTATGAAGCTCTAGGAGATAAGGAAAAAGCAATCAAAAACTATAGAAAATCGCTTTTGCTTAATTCCAATAATAATCACGCCAGAATGAAGATAGAAAGCTTAAACAAGAGCGAATAAAGTCTAGTAAATAAAGGGGAGTCTCCCCCCTAAATTCTCTCACAGAATCGTACAGACAAAAATACAAGGATTACCCAACCACTTTTTAAACTGTAGTTTTTTCCTTATCTTACTCCAATAAAACTAACAAAACTATGCGTTTACTCATTTCCTTATTAAGTCTATGCTTATTATTCGCTTGCGACCCTAAAAAAGATACGACCTCTACAACCCCTCCACCAACCGTCAATGAAAGAATCGGTATTTATAAAAATGCCACAATTTATACAGGCAGGAGTGATTATGAATTTGAAATTGATGGGCAGGCTATGCTTATCCGAGTGAGTAATATGGATGTGCACAGTCAACCAGCCATTCCTAGTAATTTGACCGTACCAGATATAAATGGTTTCCCTGTGGCAAATCCATTATTAATTGGCAAAAAATATACACTCGCTTTTGCGCCACAAGAGCAATTAAAAAGCATCCAGCTATTAGGTCATGACCCCTCCAATACAGAATTGCCTGCTATTCCCGAAAATTATTCTGGTTTACTTTCTGTTGGGCCATCTGCGGATAGTCGAGCTTATTTGAATTTATTTTCGGATTTAACGGCTATTTTATTGGTTAATTATGATGCTAAAGAGCGACCAATGTATAAACATGGGCGTTGGACTCGAACAGATAATGGGCAAAAAGTTAGTGTACAATTTGGCGATGAAAACTGGGATTTTTTAGTCAGGGAAAACGCTTTAGTATTGGCTAGTCGTCAAATGGGTACGGGAGGATTAAGTTTAATAGCAACTGAAAAATATGATATTTGTCATTATGTCAAACAGTGGTTATCCGTACTTTCTGCTACCGACGGACAAGCACAAATCGCAACTAGCTTTATGACACCTACTTCTCCTTTAGCAGATATTCTAAGAACCGAGCATGCTTATATGGGACTTTATGGTGAACTAGAACATGTTTACAAATTAGATGAAGCCACTATTAGTAAAGTGTTACGGGCTAATCCTACAGTTCAAGGTGTTTGTGATTTGGTGTTGCGAAGTTCAGGGGAAGGGCATTGATTCAATCATACTTCTTAAATCATAAATCCTTTTTAATCGTATTATTTTCAAACTATTATTTTGATAACACCTAACAGATATATATGATTTATAATTTAAGATTTGTTGACCTTAAGGGCAATAATCATTCTTTATACCTTTTTACCTTCCAAATCCTGTTACTTTTTAATACTTTTGCCATCTAAAAGATAGAGGTTATTTATAAAAGAATAATCATCCAATTAAAAAGAGCGGTTTTACACCCCGACTTTTATTTTTTAATTTTTCAAAAAACTAATAATCAATGGGATTATTTTCATTTTTAAAAGGAGCTGGTTCTAATATCTTGAATAAGGTAACTGGAAAAACTGCTGCTGTAGCACCAGCAAAGATTGAATTGAGTAAAACAGATGCTTTAAAAGCAGAAATTGCTAAATTAGGTTTACCAGTTCAAAATTTAGACATCTCTTTGGGAGAACAAGTAATTGTTAATGGTAGAACCCTTGATAATGCAACTAGAGAAAAGGTGATTTTAGCTTTAGGAAATGTAGAAGGCGTCACTTCTGTAGATGATAGAATGGAGGTTGAAAATGCAGAACCAGAAGCGGTATTTTACACGGTACAAAAAGGAGATTCTTTATCAAAAATTGCTAAAGCGCAATATGGTAACGCCATGGCTTATCCTGCTATCTTTGAAGCAAATAAGCCAATGTTAACTGCGCCAGATAAAATTTACCCTGGGCAAGTTTTACGTATTCCTGCACAGTAAATAGATTTGAAAGTTGCGATGTTACCTTGTTGCGATGTTGTTTAGCTAACTTCGCAACATCGCAACATCGCAACAAAACCATCAATTGATAATGACTTCATCTATTATTTCTCGCTTTTCTTATTATAAGCCTCTTCCGTCAATTCTTTAGACACAGCAGATTTAAGTACTCGAATATAAGTCTTTGGACTAACTTCCAAAGTAACACTATTGTCGTCTACTTTAGTAATTTTTCCATAGATACCACTCGTTGTGACAATCTCATTTCCTTTAGCTATCGCATCCACAAATTTTGTTTGCTCCTTATGTTTTTGGGACTGAGGTCTAATTAAGAAAAAATAAGCTACAACAAAAATTAAAAGCGGGAATATCATTTGATTTAAAAATCCTGTATCCGCTTGTAACAATAAAATGTTAAGTCCTTCCATATTCTAAATTAAAAATTTTTTTAAATGGAAAATTGAAAATCACTCAATCTTCTTCCGAACTTTCCCCATCAGATATAAGGTAGTCTCTGAAGGATGGGTATTCGCTTGTATAAAAATAGGTTTTGTCTGATATGCTTCTTTCTTTTTTGTATCAAATTTTACAAAAATTTCCCCTTCTCCACCAATTGGAATCGGTTCTTTTGGCCATTCTGGTACAGTACAACCACAAGTCGATTTTGCGTTACTAATAATTAATGGGGCTTTTCCAGTATTTTTAAACTTAAAAGCATGCGTCACAATCGCTCCTTCTTCTACTTCTCCATAGCGATGGCGAATATTATCAAATTCCATTTTGGCAACATTAATGGTATCCACTGGTTTAGCTGCCGTCACTGGATTTCGGACAATATCTGCATTGCTAATACTCCCTTTTTCTATTTTTATTTCTTTTAGGGCTTTCTCATCAGTTTGTTCAGAGACTTGTTCTTGACAAGCGACCAATAGCAATAAACTGCCCAAGTAAATAAAAAATTTAATCATACGATGCTTTGATTTTGAGCCGCAAAGGTAATTTTTTTAGGGAAATAATCCGTGAATGTGCTATTTATTATTTATCCCAATTCGGTTTTCTTTTTTCAGCAAAAGCATTTAAGCCTTCTTCTCCATCTCGGCTAAGAATACTACAAACGATTTTTTCACTCGCATAAGTATAAGCGTCTTCTAAATCCATATTTAATTGTTCATAAAACATCCTTTTGCCAATTGTTAAGGCTTCTCGCCCTTTTCCAGCAATAGTCGTCGCCATTTTCAAAACTGCCTCGTCTAATTCTTCCGCAGGTACTACACGGTTTACTAAACCTTCCTCCTTGGCTTCTTTTGCTGATAAAAATGCTCCTGTTATCAACATTTCTAATGCTTTTTTCGGATGGATATTTCGGCTTAAAGGAACAGCAGGTGTAGAACAATAAATGCCATAATTAATACCAGAAGTAGCAAATTTGGCATGGTCAGCCGCAATAGCTAAATCACAAGTCGCTACTAATTGGCAGCCCGCAGCCGTAGCTACGCCTTGTACTTTGGCAATAACTATCTGATTTAACCCCCTAATTTTCAACATCATTTCTGTACACTTAGCAAAAAGTGCCTCTCCAAAAGCTCTATTTCTTTGGCTGCGAATTTCTTTTAAATCATGCCCTGGGCAAAAAGCTTTTCCTGCTGCACTAATGATTACGACTTTGACATGCTCCGATTTTTCAATCTCCTTTAATTGTATCAACATAGCTTCTAACATTGCCATAGATAAGGCATTATATTGGCGTGGTCGATTAAGGGTTAGTTCGCAGATACCATCGACATCTTTTCTAAGTACAAAATCTTCCGTTGTTGTAATCGTTGTCATTATAAAATAGTGTTTAAGTATTAATTAATTCGAGTTGCGGGTTGCAAGTTGCGAGTTCAAAAACGAATACACACCGCAACTTAAGCTCCTATACAAAGGAATCTGAAAATTACAAAAGATTTATCGTTTTTTAAAAACTAAACCATATTACCCTCCTTTTCCTCTATTTTCACCTCCCAAAGCATTCAATTCTTTTTTTAGCTATTTTTGCTGAAAAAAATTAATATAATGGAAAAACATAAATATCCTTACGGAATTATCGGCAATTGCGGCTATATCGGATTAATTGACACGCACGCTAATGTTGGCTGGTTATGCTGGCCTAGATTTGATAGTAGTTTTGTTTTTGGTACTTTATTAGATGATGAAAAAGGTGGTGGTTTTTCTATTTCCCCAGAAACAGCAATAACTAGCACACTACAGGAATATATCCCTAATACCAATGTTTTAGAAACGACAATTACAGCAGAAGATGGTACCTACAAAGTCATTGATTTTGCACCTCGTTTTCTCAATAATGAACGACAGTATAAACCATTGATGTTGGTACGAAAAATTGTACCGATTGCTGGAACACCTCGCATTAAAATTGCTTGTAACCCTGTCGGCAATTATGGGGAAACAATTCCTACAAAAGTGTTTGGTAGTAGCCATATTCGTTACGAAGGCCTAGCAGAACCATTGCGTTTAACAACGAATATTTCTTTGAATTATGTGGATAATGAACAGGCTTTTGTACTAAAGGAAACCAAACATATTATCCTCACTTGTGGAGCACCTTTGGAAGGGCCACTAGAAGAAACAGCGGAGACATTTCTTAGAAAGACTATCAGTTATTGGCGAAATTGGGTCATGACAACTTCTACAGAAAATTTCCACCAAGAAGCCGTTATTCGGTCTGCCTTAACTTTAAAATTGCATGAATACCAAGATACAGGCGCCATTATTGCCGCCACAACGACTAGTTTACCCGAATTTCCTGGCAGTACTCGTAATTGGGATTATCGTTTTTGTTGGATTAGAGATACCCATTATACCATCAAGGCGCTCAATCAATTAAGCCATTTTAGCATTACCGAAAGATATGCAGAATTCATTCAAAACATTGTCTTAAATAAGGAAGGTCGGTATCATCCACTCTACCCTATTACGATGGATAGGATTCCAGAAGAAAAGATTTTGCCGCTGAAAGGCTATCGTGGGGAAAAGCCTGTTCGGATTGGCAACCAAGCCTATGAACATATCCAGAATGATGCTTATGGGCAAGTTTTAGTGACACTTTTACCTTTGTTTTCGGACAAACGATTGGCAAGCAATGCCCCTTCTAGTAATCTACTGGAAGTGACCAAAACTTGCCTAGATATGATTGACAAAACGATGGACGAGGGCGATAATGGACTTTGGGAATTTAGAGGCACTAGTCAAAAACATTCCTATACTTACCTATTCCATTGGGCGGGTAGTCATGCAGCGAAAAAAATCGGTAAAATTATTGGGGATACTGCCATGATTAAAAAAGCGAATCGGTTGATTAAAGCTTCCGCAGAAATGTTAGAGGCTTGCTATGATGAAGAACGAGGCGTTTATACCCAAGCGGTTGGTTCACCTAATTTAGATGCCAGTTTATTACTATTAATCAATATGGGCTATCTCAATCCTAGGAGTGCTAAAGCAAAAAAACACTTAGCCGTCTTGGAAAAGGAACTAAGAACGGAATCTGGTTTGTTTTATAGATATATTCATGTAGATGATTTTGGTGCTCCAGAATCAACCTTCTTAATTTGTGCTTTCTGGTATGTGGAAGCTCTAGCAAGAATGGGCAGATTAAAGGAAGCCATTGAAATCTTTGAAAGATTGGTCAAACATGGCAATCACTTAGGTTTATTAAGTGAAGATGTGCACGAAAAATCGGGCAGTCAATGGGGTAATTTCCCACAAACTTACAGTCATGTTGGTTTGATTAATGCCGCTTTTACGATTTCTCGAAAATTAGACAAACCAGCTTATTTTTAGAAAATTAGTTGTCGGTTGTCCGTTATCTGTTAACGCAACCGACAACCAACAACCAACAACTATGAAAAACATCTACCTCCTCGGCTTCATGGGCTGTGGCAAAAGTTATATAGGAAAAGGACTCGCTCAAAAATTGGGTTGGGAATTCTTGGATATGGATGATTTCCTAGAAGCCAATGAAGGCATGACTATTTCTCAGATATTTGCCGAAGGTGGAGAAAAACTTTTTCGAGAATTAGAACGCAATTACCTACATGCTACTTATGATTTTAACCAAACCGTCATTGCTACAGGTGGCGGAGCGCCTTGTTTTTTTGATAATGTTGATTGGATGAATACCAATGGACAAACTATTTATTTAAAAACGCCTGTTTCTATATTAGTCAACAGACTTGAAAAAGAAACAGCACATCGACCATTATTAGCGGGAAAAACATCAGAGGAACTCCATCAATTTATTACCAACAAATTAGTTGAAAGAAATCCATTCTACGAAAAAGCAAACCTTATTTTTGAGTATCAAACAGGCCTGGAAACAGCTAATGATTTATTCTCCTTACTTAATTAACCAAAACAGATTAAGGGATTAAAGGATTGAGAATGAGTTATAATAATGCTTCCTTTTATTATCCTGCTATCAGCAAATGCTCATTTATAATAGTCAAAATTTCTAGCATAATAATATACTGAGCGTTCCTATCTTTTTCAAATATCCTACCTAACCAGTATTTTCTTCAAAATCAAACAAAGCTTTTCATCCCTATTTTTAATCATTTAAAAACAAATTTTTCTCCTGTTCTGTTACTTTTCTGTTTTCTTTTAGTCATAAGGCTACAAACTACTTTTTCTAATTCAAACAAATTAAACTAGACAAACTATGATTAAGGAATTCAAAGAATTTGCAATGAAAGGCAATATGCTGGACATGGCTATTGGTATCGTTTTAGGTGCAGCTTTTGGAACAGTAATGAAGTCATTCGTAGCTGATTTAATTATGCCTATTGTATCTTCCGTTTTTGGAACGCCAGACTTTTCTAATTTATTCACCGTTTTACGGAATCCAGCAGAGATGACAGGTGTCAATATGGCTTCTTTAGAGGCTGTAAGAGAAGCAGGAGGGGTCGCTTTAGGTTATGGTAATTTTATCAATAACATGCTAGCGTTCTTCTTAGTCGCAATGGCTTTATTTTTTGTTGTAAAAGGAGTGAATAAGGCGAAGGCAGCGGAAGAAGCAGCACCAGCAGCACCTGCGGCACCAGCAGCTGATATTGTCTTATTAGGCGAAATCAGAGATTTATTAAAAAAATAACATCAAAAATCAGATTAAGTAATAATTTGATTAGACATTTTGAATGCAATGTAATAAAGACTGAATTTACACATAAATCTCCACAGGTACTTCGTTACTCTGCGGAGATTTTTTATTTTTGCCAACTTCTATTAACAAATAGATTTCATAGACTACTATAAAAAGAGGTCAGAAGCCAGAATCAACTCCTATAAATACTTGATTTTCAAAATTTTAGATTCAATTCATCTAACTTCTGACAGCTTATGTAATAAACGGTCTTACTTCTGTCTTCTAAAATATAGCATTTCCGATAACCTTAAAATTTAATAATAAATGAACTACCGTAAACTTGGCAAAACAAATTTTAATATCTCTGAAATTTCCCTTGGCACTTGGCAAGTAGGTGGTAAATGGGGGGCGGAATTCGATAATAAATCGGCTGACCATATCCTCAACACCGCTATAGATCGTGGTATTAATTTTATTGATACTGCCGATGTCTATGAAGCAGGATTAAGTGAAATAGCCGTCGGAAGAGTTGTTAAAAGTAGAAAGGAACGAATTTATGTGGCGAGTAAATGTGGTCGCCAAATTAATCCGCATGTAAACGAAGGCTATCAACCAGCCGTTTTACAAAAATATGTAGAAGATACGCTTAAAAGAACGGGTTTAGAAACCTTAGATTTAATCCAGCTACATTGCCCACCTAATGAAGTCTATTACCGTCCCGAAATTTTTGAATTATTTGATAGACTAAAAGAACAAGGCAAAATTTTAAACTTGGGAGTAAGTGTAGAAAAAGTGGAACAAGGCTTAAAAGCAATTGAATATTCCAATGTCACGACCGTTCAAATCATCTTTAATATTTTCCGACAACGACCTGCCGAGTTATTTTTTAAGGAAGCTGCTAAACGAAATGTAGGCGTTATCGTCCGAGTACCGTTAGCAAGTGGTTTATTGACTGGAAAATATAATAAAGCAACTACCTTTGAAGCAGGTGACCATCGACATTTTAATCGAAACGGCGAAGCATTTGATAAAGGAGAAACTTTTTCAGGGATTGATTATGAAACTGGTTTGCAAGCAGTTGCTGAATTAAAAGCTTTATTTCCGAATATGGATAATTTAGCACCCGTCGCTTTAAAATGGATTTTGCGACATCCAGCAGTAAGTTGTATTATTCCTGGTGCTTCTAAAGTAGAGCAAGTACATTCTAATTTATCCACTTTTGATTTGCCTAATTTTTCTTTTACACAACTAAAAGGGATGCAGGACATTTATGAAAAACATATTAAACCGCAAGTGCATCATTTGTGGTAGATTGGCTGTTTCAAACATAACTTAAAAATGAAGTTAAAAGGAGGTGTTTTTACTTACTCTTTCCTTGGAAATGAATTTTCAAGTTACGGTGACCAATTGCAACCATTTGGAAAATGGTAAAGAATAATTATTCCAATTGACAAAATTAATTCATTGGTTATCAAAGTTTTGTGCGTTCATCATTCATCGTTTATATTTCATCATTCTTTTAACTATATTTGTTTTATTATCCAACAAAATCATTTCTACTAATGAGAATAAATAAAGAGAAGTTATACGAAGCTTTTGGCGAATTAATTTACGTAGTCGCTATGGCAGATGGAGAAATTCAGGACACCGAAGTGACTGCCCTAAAAAAATTGGTTAGCGAACACCCTTTAGGTGCAGACATTAAATGGTCTTTTGATTATGAAGCCAAAAATATGACGGATGCTGCGGATACTTACCAAAAGGTGCTCAATACTTGCCAAGCCTATGGCCCTACAGAAGATTATTTATTATTGATTGATTTGCTGGAAAAGGTAGCTGCTGCTAGTGATGGCGTTGAGGCAAAAGAACAAGCTGTCATCAATAATTTTCAAGCTGATTTGATTGCTCGATTTAAAGAAGATAGTACTATTATTTAGGCTAATTTGACAGTAGGCAATCAGCAGTGGCAGTAGGCAGTAAAATCTCGTTTTTCAATATTCAAATTTTGCATTAATAAGGTTTTATTGCCTCGCTAATTTAAGCTAGTCCAATTTATGGTCATTTGAGCAATTTCTTTTCTATTCGTTTGATTGTATTCCAGTTTCGAGTAGTAATATTTTTCTTCCCGAATTGTCGCTCTAAAATGCCCATTGCTTTGGTCGTTTTTAAGGTAGATACATCTAAAACACTCCATATAGCGTTCTCCCTTTTTTCGATAATTTTGTACCCCTTATCCTCACTTATCCAAGGCAGTTGGAAATCCATTTCGGCATCTTTCTTCAAGAAGGATACATACAGTCGAATATCTTTTGTAATGATTTCTTCTTGGAATGGATTATTTTTCAACAACCCATCAATCATTTCCCATTTTCTTAGAATCGTTGGAATAGGAAAACCAAAGACTTTTTCCAAATGTTCTGAAATCCTTTTTTCGAGCTGTTCCAAATCCTCTGAAATAGCATCAAATATTATATTCCCAGTATTTAAAATGGTCGTTACTTCTTCAAAACCCAACTTTTCCATTTCTGCACGAAGTTCCCCCATAGGGACTTTGTGATGACCACCAACATTTATTCCTCTTAGGAAAGCTATATATTTCTCTTTCATTTTTTTTGAACAAAAATAACACAACTCTGTGAGTTGTGTTACCTCAAAATTTGTATTTCTAAAATTTTTCTATTAGTTTTACAAATAGGTAATTAATAAAACCTAAGTATAGCCTTCATTTTTAGGCTTTTTCTAGATTTATTAGTTTTACAAATAGGTAATAAATAAAAATTATTTTCATCAATGAAAAGATACCAGTTAGGAGAATTTGAAGAAATCGTATTGCTATGGGTCAGCATCCAAAACGAGGAAGCTTATGGGCTCTCTATTACAGAAGCTATTAAGGAAAAAATGAATCGTTCAGTCACTTTAAGTAGTGTCCATACGGCACTTTACAGATTGGAAGAAAAAGGCTTTGTCAAATCTGGCTTAGGCGGTGCCTCTTCCAAACGAGGTGGGCGACGCAAACGGATATTTTCGGTTACCAATACAGGAAAAGCCGCTTTAATGGCTACACGGGATACTAGAGATAAATTATGGGGTTTGATGCCTGATGGGTTGTTTGGTTTTTCAAGTTAATTCTTTTCTATATTAGTTTTACAAATAGGTAAATAATATCATTAGTCAAGCTGACTAATAGCTCTATCAAAATGGATAAAAAACTAAAAAATACCGACCCTCCAGTTTGGGCAGACCGCTTTTTTGAGTGGTATTGCAATTCCGATATGCAAGAGGAAATTTTAGGAGATTTATATGAATCTTTTATCGATAAATCTGCCAATGGCAATTTATTTCTCGCTAAATGTTGGTATTGGTTACAAGTTATTTTATTCATCAATCGACGCACGCTTTCTAGAAATAAACATTCTTTCGCCCGATTAAATTCAATAGACATGTTTCGCAATTATTTTAAAATTGGCTATCGTAATATCCTAAAAAACAAAGGCACTACTTTTATTAATGCTTTTGGAATGGCATTGGCGATTGGTTGCTGTTTGGTTGTTTTTCAGTTCGTAGATTTCATGTATAATATGGATAGTTTCCATAGCAAAAGAGATGAAATTTACGTAGTCCAAAGAACCATGCAGCAAAATGGAGAACAGTTCATCTGGAATGATGTGCCGCAACCGCTCGGAATCTCCTTAATTAATGATTTTCCCCAATTAAATAAAATGGTTCGAGTTAATCATAATGGTGGGGTGGTGGAATATAAGGATAAAGTGATTGCTCAAAGAGTATCTTTCGTAGATGCTAGTGGTTTGCGCAAGAAGTTAGCGGCAGTTAATATTCTTCAATTTCTTTC
>JAFMDF010000218.1 GCA_017857395.1 Bacteroidota bacterium
TAGTACAGCCATTATTATAAAATTCACCAAGCGATTCCGATAATTATCGGAATGGCACTACAGCAAAAATTCGTGGGGAAATAAAATTCGTGGGGAAGAAAGCCTGTGCGCTACTTTTCTATCAATTTCATCAATTAATCATTTCAAAAGAATAATAAACCGCAAATAATTCTATTTTGAAATAAAAAATCAACCCAAATTAAATTGACAAACTATTATTACTTAATCTATCTTTTCAGCCACACATACTAGAAGTGGGTGCTTTCGATTTATCTTTTTCCTTACAAATAAATGCTTGATTTTTAGGCAAAAACCTTAAAAAATCTCCATTTTTCCCCTTTGCATATTAATATAGAATAGGTATCTTTGCGGCAAAATTCAGAAACCCTGTTTTTTGATGATATTTAGAAAATGATTTTTAATTATTTTCAACATAATCAATTCAACTAATAATCATATCAATATGGCTAACATAGGTCAAATCAAACAAGTAATCGGTCCAGTAATTGATGTAAGTTTCGCTGCAGAAGGTGCGAGCTTACCAGAAATCTTGAATGCCTTGGAAGTAACCAAAGCAAATGGGGAGTCTTTAATTATGGAAGTGCAGCAACACTTAGGAGAGAGTAGTATTAGAGCCATCTCAATGGATTCTACAGATGGATTGACTAGAGGAATGGATGTAACTGATACAGGTTCGGCGATTTCTATGCCTGTTGGAGAAGCGATTAAAGGTCGTTTATTCAACGTAGTAGGAACAGCAGTAGATGGTATTGGCGAAGTTTCCAAAGCAGAATCTTATGCGATTCACCGTCAACCACCACGTTACGAAGATTTAGCAACCGATAAGGAAATCTTATTGACGGGTATTAAGGTAATTGATTTGATTGAGCCTTACCAAAAAGGAGGAAAGATTGGTTTGTTCGGAGGTGCAGGTGTAGGTAAGACAGTATTGATTATGGAATTGGTAAATAATATTGCCAAAGTATATGAAGGTATTTCTGTATTCGCAGGAGTAGGAGAAAGAACGAGAGAAGGAAATGATTTACTTCGAGAATTCTTAGAATCTGATGTAATCAACTACGGTGAGGAATTCAAGCATTCTATGGAAGCAGGTGGATGGGATTTATCTAAAGTTGATTTAGAAGCATTAAAAACCTCCAAAGCAACCTTGGTATTCGGTCAGATGAACGAACCTCCTGGTGCAAGAGCAAGAGTAGCATTGTCAGGTTTAACCATGGCAGAATATTATAGAGATGGGGATTTAAGTGATCCAACTGGAGGTAGAGATATCTTATTCTTCGTTGATAACATCTTCCGTTTCACACAAGCGGGTTCTGAGGTGTCCGCACTTTTAGGACGGATGCCTTCAGCGGTAGGATACCAACCAACTTTGGCAACAGAGATGGGTTTGATGCAGGAAAGAATTACATCTACAAAGAGAGGGTCAATTACTTCTGTACAAGCAGTATATGTACCAGCGGATGATTTAACGGATCCAGCTCCAGCAACGACTTTTGCTCACTTGGATGCAACGACGGTATTAAGTAGAAAAATTGCTTCTTTAGGTATTTATCCAGCGGTGGATCCTCTAGATTCAACTTCTCGTATCTTAGACCCAGCAATCATTGGTGATGAGCATTATAACTGTGCACAAAGAGTAAAGAATTTATTACAACGATATAACGAATTGCAAGATATTATTGCAATTTTGGGTATGGAAGAATTGTCTGACGAGGATAAGGCGGTAGTAGGTAGAGCGAGAAGAGTTCAGCGTTTCTTATCTCAACCTTTCCACGTAGCAGAGCAATTTACAGGTATGCCAGGGGTAATCGTGTCTCTAGAAGAAACGATTAGAGGTTTCACTATGATTATGGATGGGGAGATGGACCAGTATCCTGAAGCAGCTTTCAATTTACAAGGTAGCATCGATGATGTGAAAGTGAAAGGAGATAAGATGTTAGCGGAAGTAGCGTAATTCAGTAGGCAGTTCACAGTTTGCAGTAGGCAGTTGTGATTGTAGTTTATTAACGGTTTTGAGTTGGTGAATAGCGGATAACTCGCAACTCGCAACTCGTAACTCGCAACACAAAAAGATGAATATTTCAGTTTTAACACCAGATGTGGCTGTTTTTGAAGGGCCAATTAAATCTGTAAAGATTCCTGGTATCAATGGTCAATTCCAGATTTTAAACAATCACGCGCCTTTAGTATCTGCTTTGGCAGAAGGGCCAGTTGAGATTGTGAAAGGAAATGGTGAAAAATTGACTTTTGCTATTGAGAAAGGATTTATTGAAGTTTTACGAAATGAAGTGTCTTTGTTAGTGCAAGGATATAAAGCATAAAGTAATACTGAGCGCTCGCTTGGTATCACAATAATTAAAAGGAGTTAAGCTGTAATGGTTTAACTCCTTTTTTAATTTCTCCACTTAAAAGCAATCGAATACTTATTTTTTGTACTTTTATAGTAATTACTTTGTTTTGTATGTTAATGCCGCTTATCGACACTTAGCCAGAATAAATAACTATGAAAGCAGTCTAGCTGGTTGTAGTGTGGATTCAACTATTACGATTAAGCAATTCAATTGCCCTTTTTATATTCCAAATGTTTTTTCTCCAAATGGAGATGGGTTAAATGATTGGTTTGTTATAAATACACATCCAGATTTTGATGGTGTATTTCAAGCTTTAAAAATTTATGACCGTTGGGCGAACCTTATTTTAAGCACTCAAAGTTTAGATAATATCGAATATAAATGGGATGGTAAATTTCGAGGAGAACCTGTTCCTACTGGAGTATATATGTATGTTTTGACTTTTAATTATCTAGGGAGGGCAAAAGAGGTAGTCAGAGGGACTATTAATTTATTGAGATAAAAAATAGGTTTACCGCCTACGCTTAAAAAAATCTGTCATCAATCCCCCACATTGAGTTTCCATAACACCCTGCAAAACCACCGTTTTAGGATGTAATAATTCTTTTCCATATCTAAAAAAACCTTTTTGCTCATCACTAGCACCAAAAACCAATCGCCCTAATTGTGCCCAAGACAATGCGCCTGCACACATCACACAAGGTTCTAGTGTGACATACATCGTACAATCTTGTAAGTATTTGCTACCCAAATATTCGGAAGCAGAGGTCAAAGCAATAATTTCCGCATGCGCAGTTACATCGGTTAATAACTCTGTTTGATTATGTGCTTTAGCAATAATTAAATCATTACAAACGATAACAGCACCTACAGGTACTTCGCCTTCGTCAAAAGCTTTTTGGGCTTGTTTGAAAGCCTGTTGCATAAAATATTCTTCGGTAAACATATCTATAAGGTGACAGGATTTTCAAGATTCACAGGATGAATGAGCGAACCCGCAGGGTAAATGTCCTGTGGACATTTAAGCGAGTGAACCGCAAAGCGGACGGGATGCTTCATTCTTCAAGCTTAACAAACTTTGTTAAGCTGCCCTTTGCCCTCTGTCCTCCGCAAATAACCTTTATTAAGCTCCAATAACCTAATTTTTTCTAAATTTTATTTTCATTTTAATTTTTATTGTAAAAAGGTTTTTCAGAATTTTCAAATATCATACCTTTGCGCATGGAAAAGCTAAAAACACCAACCAGTAAATTTCTAGGACAAGCATTAACTTTTGATGATGTACTCCTAGCTCCTGCCTATTCAGAGGTTTTACCCAGAGAAGTAAATATTAGTACGCAATTGACCCGTACCATTCGATTGAATTTGCCTGTTGTTTCAGCAGCAATGGATACGGTGACGGATAATCGACTAGCAATTGCCTTAGCACGACAAGGTGGCATTGGAATTATTCATAAAAATATGAGTATTAAAGCCCAAGCAGACCAAGTGCGTAGTGTGAAGCGATCAGAAAGTGGGATGATTATCGACCCCGTTACTTTGCGAAGAGATGCCACAGTAGGCGATGCACAAGCATTAATGAAAAAATTCAGTATTGGCGGTATTCCAATTGTCGATGGACATAATAAATTGATTGGCATTTTGACCAATCGAGATTTGCGATTTGAGCGCAATAATAGTCGACCGATTACGGAGTTGATGACGACGGGGCGGTTAATTACTGCGCCTGTTGGGACAACTTTAGAGCTAGCCAAAGATATTCTCCAAAAGCATAAGATTGAAAAATTACCTGTTGTTGGGGAAGACAATCAATTGGAAGGTCTGATTACCTATAAGGATATTATGAAAGTGCAGAATTATCCTAATTCTTGCAAAGATTCCTTTGGTCGATTGGTCGTTGGTGCAGCCGTTGGGGTAACTGCGGATATGTTAGAAAGAGTAGCTGCATTAGTAGCAGTTGGGGTAGATGTAATTTGTTTAGATACTGCTCACGGTCATTCTAGAGGCGTATTGGATGCTATTAAGCGAGTAAAAAGGGAGTATTCTGATTTACAAGTTATTGGTGGAAATGTAGCAACTGGCCCAGGGGCAAAAGCATTAGTAGCTGCAGGTGCGGATGGTGTAAAAGTAGGCGTTGGCCCTGGTAGTATTTGTACAACGAGAGTTGTAGCAGGTGTTGGTGTACCTCAATTATCCGCTATTTATGAAGCAGCTTCTGCGATTAAAGGGTCTGGTGTACCAATTATAGGCGATGGCGGCATTCGTTATACTGGAGATATTGTGAAAGCATTAGTAGCTGGAGCGAATACCATTATGGCAGGTTCTTTATTTGCAGGGGTAGCCGAAGCACCGGGTGAAACGATTATTTTTGAAGGTCGAAAATTCAAAATCTATCGAGGAATGGGGTCTTTGGGAGCGATGCAAAAGGGGTCGAAAGATCGTTATTTCCAAGATGTAGAAGATGATATTAAGAAATTAGTACCAGAAGGGATTGAAGGTCGAGTGCCTTTTAAAGGGACTTTGGCAGAAGTGATGGTACAATATGTCGGTGGTTTACGAGCTGGTATGGGCTATTGTGGGGCAGCGACGATTCCAGATTTACAGAAGGCTCAGTTTGTACAAATTACCGCAGCGGGTTATCAAGAAAGTCATCCACATAATATTACGATTACTAAAGAGGCACCGAATTATAGCCGTCGTTAGTGATAAGTTATAAATGATGAGTTATGAGTGAACGACTATTCATAACTCATCGTTCATTATCCAATTTTGTAAAGATTCTCTTTATTATTAAAACTAGAATACGGAGTATTCATTTCGTTATAAGGAGTGCGAATTTTTCTATTCTGAATGGGTTTATTGTGCCAAAGGAATCGGTTTAGATAGCGGTATTTTGCGAAATTTAGATATTGAAAACCAAAGATTTGCTATTTATTGCTACTGCTTAAACCTGTATTTATTGGTTCTCTATTTTTGCAATGCTTCTAAATTTGAGTTTTTACAAGCAATGCCTACCTGCTAATTGAAAGCCCTATATGAATTTTAATTTTTTCATTTATGATGATATATAGATTATATTTATTAGATTGTGTTATTATTTTAAATGAAATTGATTAACGTTCCTAAAAAGAGACTTAATCTTTTGTGAAAATAACAAGTAGAATCAGTAGAGAATAAGTTAGGTAATCAATTATTTTCAAGTAGAGACCTTAATTACAGATTACTTACAGCATCTCAACACAACATTACTTTTTTAGCTTTCCAAATTTTTAAACAGCTATATATTTTATTTGGTGGATAGCCAACAATGCAGCCTAATCGAAAATGCTTGATTTGCTAAATCTGGCAGATTTAGTAAATCCTTTTTGGTCTGAATAATGCCTATAACCAAAAAATAAATTTTCTTTTGAGTATCTTACTGGTAAGCGTACTGAATTATACTTGAAGCGTAGCTTCTGCCTTTTTTGTTTACCCCTAAAAGCAAAATTCAAATGAAAAAAATCACCTTCTTTTTAATTGTTTTTTTAGGCTACCTGTCCTTAGATGCATACGCCTACAAAGGGAATATAATCGGGCCAGAAGCAATAAGCGAGAATGACACCTGTCTGAGTGCAACAACGCTGGCATTAGGATATACTTGCCTGAGTTTTGATGATGTTACGGACGATATGGTAGGTGCCTCTGACGAAGGAACGGAATTGCCTTCCTGTGCGGCATCTAGAGCATCTGGCAACTTTGACAAATGGTATGTCATTACTTCTTCGGCTACAGGAAAAATGCTTTTCCAGTTGTTCACTAGAGGGTTTATCGACGAGGCCGTATTTTATAGTGGATCTTGTGGTGCTTTAACGGAAGTAGCTTGTTTTAATGATTATAGAGATCCGATGATTTTACCCTTTAATCCAAATGAAACCTATTATATCCGCTTAAATAAATCGTATGTGGGAGATGATGATGAATTTTGTATGCAAGTGACAGAAATGCCATCCAATGATATTTGTGCGGATGCGACCTCCTTAACCGTTGGCGTACAATGCGACGGCAGTTTCTCTAATGGAGATCATAGAAGTGCAACTAAAGAAGAAACCATCATAGAATGTTCTGGACAACCAGACGAATTTGACGTAGATACTTGGTATTCGTTTGAAGCGCCTTTTTCAGGCAGAGTCGTTATTACCGCTACTCCAAGTGACCCAGAACATGGTCTAAATTATAAAGTATATCAAGGGGTATGTGATACACTTGAAGAAATTTTTTGTGGATTGGGAACCTATAATACAGATAGCATTATCTTAGTTAATCCAGGAGGAATTTATTTTATACAAACATTTTCTGGTAGGAATACGGGCCCTTTTTGTATTTGGGTAAAAGAACAAATTAGTTTTGACAATCTATTTTACGGGGTGGGGATAGAGAACGGGTATTCTGGTACTCCGACTAAACTAGAGTACGCTCAGATGGAAGCACCCACAACAATAGAATTAGACTCAACAGGAACTTGCGGTCAGACTTCTTTTGCTAGGGTTGAACCTGCTGGGGTCATTAAATTAAAAACGGTTGCTCCTTATTGTCTGGAAGATTCTGAAACAGGAAAGGAACCTTGGGCAGAAGCTTTTGGTGATTGGAGTATGAGCAAGTATCGTTTGCTAGGTTTAGCAGATGGCGTAATTCCAGTAACCTTTACGTTTGAGTTTACGGGTATTTTAGACCTTACACCTGGTGGGCCGAATTCAGCAGGCGCGCAATGTTTTTTCAATTTCTCTTATGGTTTTTTGTCAGGTAGCGATTATTTTGAAGATTCCGGAGGAGCTTATATCTCTTGGTTTGGAGGGCAAGAAGTAGAATATTCGGTAAACAATATAGCAGCGAATTCAGGTACTATTGATATTTTACCTAAAATTGATGATGGCAATCAGATTTATGAACTAGAATCAATTATTCCCACTTTTATTACTAATTATAATGCGCTTCCAATAGCTGAAAAGAATGATCCTGCCTTAATATTGACGGAAAATTTCTTATTGGCAATTAATCAGCCGATTGATGTGGTAGAATGGGATACCGCTTTACAAAAAAGCCTGGAGGCAGAAGCAGGAAACTTTTTAGCCGCACTAGATCATTTGGATTTCGATAGCCAATTGGGCTACGATTCGAGTACTGTTTCGACTAGTAATTTAAGTTATCAAAATTTGATGATTTATAGTTACCAAAAGGATTTAACAGTGTTGGTCGATAAGTCAGATTTCTCGACTCGACCTACTATCTGGTTTAGTGGTAAGGTAAGGGCTTTTAATGTTGAAAATCCAAACACCGTAATTTCAGATTTTTCAAATACAGGAAGACTTACTAAAATAAGAGTTCCCAGAGAGTTTATTCTTGATAATAACCTCAAGGCACTACAAATTAGTGATGTGCTTTCTATTCCTATTGAGGAAACGGAGTGTACAGATGGCAAATTATTGCTTCCTGAATTACCCATTGACTCTAGGCAATTTAATAGCATAGATACGATTACTGCCAAAAGTATTATTGAAGATGGAAAAGATGTGGTCTTTAGATCAGAAAAAATTATAGTTTTAGCACCTGGATTCCATGCGCAATCAGGAAGTCAATTTTCGGCAGAAATAGGGGAAGTTCCCGATTGCAATACGCCTACATTTACAACAGAAGCTGAAATGCAGACTGTTTCGCCAGTACAAGTGGAAAAGGAGCATATCAAGGAAGTATTACAACTTATGGCTTATCCTAATCCATTTACTTCTACGACTACAATTGATTATTTTCTACCTGTTTCTGCTCCCGTAACCATTAAAATAATTGATTTATTTGGTCAAGAAAAAGCGACGCTTTTAGAGAATACTATAAGGGAAGCAGGCAGACACCAATTAACGTATCGTCCAAATAATATGGCTTATGGTACCTATTTAGTGGTGTTACAAAGTGGAGCAGATATAAAAGTGCAAAAAATGTTATTGATAAAAGAATAGCGGTTGAATGAGGAGACGTTTGTTCATTTATCCTTCTGGGCGAACAAACTCCTCAAACGCTTCCTCTCCAAATAGAGGTTGGAGAAAAATATTTCCTTCAAATAAAACAGAGGTAAAGGGAATACCTTCTTTAAAAGATTTTTCTAAGGATTTTACGGCTGCTGGTTTCTGATTCAGTGCAGCCTCTATTCCTGCTTTGCAATAATACATAGCTCCTAATGCCAGTGGATTATTCGTACCTATTTCAAATATTTCGTCAACCAAGGATTCCGCTTCTGCTGTCTTGCCAAGATGAGCTTGGCAAATACCTAATCTATCGAGCTGGTGCATTTTACTGAACCAATCGTCAGGGTCAATTTTTTCTTGTTGCCACCATTTAATAGCTTCTGAATAATTTTTTCGATACCAAGCTATGTTTCCTTTATTAGCAGGATAACTCTCTGCGTTTTTATGGTTTTCTGTCCATTTTTCCAATTTAATCAGAGATTGTTCTAATAGTTCTGGTTGTTGGGCAATAGCTAGTTCCATACTTAATGAATTATAGATAAAATCATCGTCCATTTTCTGACCTGTGATATCATATACCCCTCTAACCAAATAATCCTGGACTGTCTCTTCTAATTGTTTCCATCTCCCCAGCCTAGTTAAAGCTCTGATATGGTCAGCAGCTAATTCCTCATACATTTTGGGGAATTGATAATTTTCGGCTAGTGCAATAATTTTCTCAAATTCTTTCAATTGAAAATATCCTCCAGACATCCAGCCTTCTCTCCAACTAATCGTTCTATCTTTCTTGATAAATCTTTCCTCCAAATCATTCATTATTTTTAAGCCTTTTTCGGGGTGTTTACTAATGATGAATCCAGAACCTGCATTGAAATTAAAACTGCTAGAACTTTTATCCATATTATATAATTGCGCTGCTATTTCGGCTGCTTTTAAATTATCTCCATTATCACTAGCAACAAGGTATTCAAAATTCATTTTTTCATATTTGGTAAGATTGGCTGTTTTACTTTCTATTTCTTTGATTACTAAATTATATAAAGAATCTTCTGCTTGATTATAAAAAACGGTTAATAACCTAAATAAAGGCGCATTAAAATTGGGGTCAATTGCTACAGCTTTTTTAAAATGAACGATCGCTTTTTCCGGGTCTGAACGATAGAATTTATTACCTAATTGAAATTCTTGATAAGCCCCATAAGTAGGTGGGTTTTGTTGAAACTGAACTTGATCTTTGACTGCCCAAAAGCCCATGAGTTCTTGGGCCAATTCATGAAGCAATGCGTTAAGTTCTTTTTTTATTCTAGAAATTGGGCTAAGTGCATTTAGTATTTTTCCATCAATAGCATTAACGATATTGGATTGTACAGAGATTTGACCTCCTTGCAGATAGTACCGTCCTTGGACAAGTATATCTATCCCTGTTGCTTCTACAAATTCTTTATTACCGCTTAATACGGCGCCAGCTTTCTCAATTTGATTTTTTATATTGGCTGCACTGATAATATTGACCTCCCCTAGTTCCATTAAGCCACTAGTGAGCCAATCAGAAGTCATCATACCAAATTCGGCTAAGGATTCATCCCCTGTTTTATTTTCAAAGGGCATGACTACTACTCGTTTCTGTTTTGCTTCTTTTATTAAAGAGGAATTGAGTTCGTTAGTATAAGAAGATTTATTATACTGAAAATACCCAATGGAACCGACTATTGCTATAGCTGCAAGAATGAAAGGAATAAGTCTAGTACTGGTTTTTTGTTTTGTTGCTTTAAACTTACCTTTTAGTTCTTTGCGTTGAGGAATATTGATGCCATCATTGGTAATGGCAAATACTTCCATCGGTTCTTCTACATTCTTAAATTCGAATGTGCCTAAAGAAGTCGTATGAATGTCCTCTTGATTTTTAACCTTCTCTTGTGCATTTTTGGATAATAAGATAGCTCCAGGAATTCCCATAGATTCTATCCTAGAAGAAATATTGACCCCATTACCAAAAATATCTTGATCTTTTCTGATAATCTCTCCTACATGAATGCCTATTCGCAAGGGCACTTTGGGTTCTATTTGAAATTCCTTTTGGAGTGCGATGGCACATCTAACAGCATTTACCGTGCTAGAAAATAGAATCAAGCTCCCGTCTCCATAAGATTTAATGATTTCGCCTCCATTTTCTTGAACATGAAATAAAGATTGGCTTTGAAATCGGTCTAAAATACGCATTGCCTTAGCTTCCCCTTGTTGCATTAAGGCAGTATAACCAACTATATCTGCGAATAGAATCACCTTTAATTGACGGTCTGTTGAGGCTGGCATCTTAATGTTTATGTAGTTTGACAGAAATGATTACCTAAAATTAATCTATAAATATAATTATTTCTAAAAGGATACACCTCTTTTTAAATATCTTTTCAAACATATTTATTTTAGCCAATTCTTTTTTTGCAGTAAAATTAAATTTTTGAAAAAGAAGCGTCTAATGATAGCCGTCGATAAAATAAAAAAGGAGGCACTTCAAAAGTACCTCCTTTTTTGTTTTAAGAATAATCACTTGTTCTTAATTTAGTAATTTCACTAGGATGTTTTGATGTATGAATAATACTCAAGAAAACGACTTTGTTTTCTAAAACTTTAAAAATGATTTTGTATCGTTTTCTATAAAGTTTGTATCTATACCAATTTCTTCTAGTTGGTATTTGGCGGACAATGGAGTTGGCTTCTGGGTGTTTAATGATTTTTTCAATAATAGGTTTGATTCCTTAGGCAAATTTAATAGCGCCTTGTGTAGAGTTTTCACTAATAAAATCTATTATATCATTGACTTCATCATAAAGGGTTTTCTTATAAAAATCTCAGTACCTAAAAAATTAAGTCAAAGACTTGAAAAATATCGACTCGAAGATACAATCTTCGAATATCGGCTCCAAAGTTGGATTGAAATTCGATGCCGATGGTCGAAGTTTGCAACTTCGACCCAGTATTTTTCATGTTTTCAACATGATTTCCTGTAAAATCATTTTTATAAGAAAACCCTACTTCATCATAAGACCTAGATTTGTGGGTTTTTCGATTTAAGCTCATCAATGCGTTGGTTTAGGTGTGTGTATAGTTGTTCTATGGGTAATTCTTTTTGTTGCTCTGCCTCCCAAATAAATTTACGAAATGCTCTTAATGTCATTCCAACTTCTGGATCAAAAATATCTAATTTTTCTTCATCTCCAAATTGTTGATTCCAAACTTTAAATGGAATGCCTTTTGGGTGAATATAATCGTCTTTTTCTGGTGTGTTTTTATTTCCAGAAAAACCTTTAGCAATTTTAATTAAGGTTTTTAGAATACCAGAATTATTGATTTTAAGTATGTATTGAATCAATTGTAATTGCAATTTTTCTACTGTCATGGCTTATGCTTACACTTTTTTTGATAAAAAGGAAATCGGTTGTTTATTTGTCAAACATTCATAATCCGCCAAACCAACTCTTTCATCAATTCACTATCAGGATTATTCATCGTATTATTATCCACGCCTTTTGACTTCAAATCATATTCTTTTAGAATAGACAAAACACTTTCTGTTTGTGGTCTAGAATAATTTCGAGCCGCCGCTTTATACTCTCTGAGAAAGAAACTAGAACCGAGTTTTAAAGCCTTTAAAATATCTTGGTCTCCCGAATTTCGGAGAAAATGCAGCATATAAATTTTACTAAAATAATTATACAAGGAACCAACCATCATGACCATTGGATTCTTTCTAGGATTAGCGCCAAAATATTTAACGATTCGATTGACTTTCGTTACTTGTTTTTGCCCTAATGCTTTTTGTAATTCAAAGACATTATAATCTTTGCTAATACCAATATTGCTTTGAATATGCTGCTGCGTGATGTTCGTCCCTTTTGGCAAATTGATAGCCAATTTATCCAATTCATTAACGACTTTAGATAAATCTGTACCTAAATATTCCGCTATTAAGGCGGTTGCAGCAGGTTTAATCGTAAATTCTTTCTCTTGCAAATAATTATGAATCCAATCAGGTAATTGATTGTCATACAGTTTTTTAGCTTCAAAAACGACTGCTTTCTTTTTTAAGAGTTTACCCAATTTAGTCCGACTATCAAACCGTTTGTGTTTATGGCAAATGACCAAAATAGTCGTTTGAGCAGGTTGCTCCACATAAGTTGCCAATTCTTTTAAGGTACGCATTTCTTGCGCCTCCTTAATAATCACCACTTGATAAGGCGCCATCATCGGATAACGTCGAGCGGTATCAACTACTTGCTTAAATTCTATTTCTTTGCCGTATAAAATGGTTTGATTAAACGACTTTTCACCATCTGATAAGACATTTTTTTCAATATAATCGGCAATGGCATCAATGAAGTAGGCTTCCTTACCGTGAAGGAAATAAACAGGATGGTACTTTTTCTTTTTTAGGTCGTTGATGATTTGGCTAAATGTCATTTATTATTAAGTCTACGTTTCTTTTTTGTTAAAATTTTCATTTCTGCATAAAGTATGAATTATCTTTTAGTTACCACAAAAGTAATAAATAAAACAAAGCCATTTTTAATCCTTTGCCATTTGTTTCGTAATCTCATACAATCCAATAGATAAAGCCGTCACTACATTCATAGAAGTGCCAACGCCATACATTGGAACATGTACCGTCGCATCTAAAACAGCCAAAGTCGCTTCCGAAATACCATAGCGTTCTGCCCCCGCTACAAAAGCAATTTTATCAAAATTCGTAAAATCAAAATTCCGAATATCTTTACTTTGATTCGTGATTTCTAAGCCAATTAATTGATAGCCTTCCTGTTTTAATTGTTGCAATAAACCAGCCGTATCTAAATGATGACTAAATGGCACTCGCTTATCTGCCGATCGAGCAGCTTTACTGATTTTTCGATGAGGTAAAGTTGGGCTATTGCCTGCCAAATATAAATGAGCAACGCCCATCGCATCTGCAATGCGAAACGTCATGCCTATATTTTCTGGGCTTTGAAAATCTTCACAAATGACGACTAAAGGGAAAGTCCTGCATAGATTGACTGTTTCCTTATGGGTTAATTGCTTTATTTTTTTGTTCATTAAAAATTTATTTGGGACAAATGTACAAAAGTAGTCAAAGAACCATATATTCCTACGAAATTAAGCATTTTAAAAGAAGTCGTATCTTGCGAAAAAAAAATTATATATGTTCCTAACAACAGAAAATTTACCAGACTTTGAAATAATTGCGGGCTATACCGCAAAAATGATTCACACCGACCAATTAACAGTCATGCATGTAACGGTCAAAGCAGGTCATGATTTACCAGAACATCAGCATCCACATGAACAAATTACCAATATTATTGCTGGCGAATTTGAAATGACGGTTGATGGCGTCACAAAAGTTTGTCGAGCAGGAGATGTTATTGTCATCGCAGGTAATAAGGCCCATTCGGGCAGGGCTTTAACGGATTGTCGAATCATTGATGTGTTTAATCCACCTAGAGAAGATTATAAGGCAAAAGAGTAGAGCCAAAGTTAACGTTAGTTGCCTATTTTTTATTGATTTTTAAATTCAATTGACGCTTGAATATGATTCGGGTTTTATTGCCTGATTGTGAAGTGCATTTGGAATTCTGATTCATATCGAATTCATTTGCTGCGATACTTAAATTAATTTTTCTTGCAATATCATTGCATTGATTTAGTTGGTACATTTGGGGCATAATGTGGATTGTTAATCTGCTTAAATAATTTTGTGGACGAACAATCCGCAGGACAAACCATCAACTATGAGTCAAGAACCACATATACATACCTACGACGAACAAGGCAATATTACCTGTTGTTCCCTAGAAGAAAAGATAAATGCGAAAGCACCTTCCGTTTTAATTTCCAGAAAAGAAAAGCGTACTGCTGATGACGGGCATGACCATAGTCACGATGGACATGACCACGACCACGACCACAATCACGACCACGGAGGAAATCCGTATGTCTTAGCAGGTATTAGCTTTGTGTTATTAATGACAGGCTTAGCTTTAGAACATTGGTTTAAAGCGGATTTTTTCCAAGGTTGGATAAAAATAGCTTGGTATATAGCAGCTTATTTGCCAGTAGGTTTTCCTGTATTGCGAGAGGCAGTAGAAATGCTGCTCAAAAAAGAAGTTTTTAATGAGTTCTTTTTAATGAGTATTGCCACAATTGGTGCTTTTATTATTGGCGAATATCCAGAAGGCGTTGCGGTGATGTTGTTTTATTCAATTGGGGAATTGTTTCAAATGGAGGCGGTCAAAAGAGCGAAAGGAAATATTCAAGCTTTATTGGATGTGCGCCCTAAAGTGGCGACTGTTTTTCGGAATTATCAATTTAAAATGGTGCATCCAGAGGAGGTAGCAATTGGCGAAACGATTCAAGTGAAGGTAGGAGAAAAAATCCCTTTGGATGGTATTTTAAATTCCCAAAAAGCAGTCTTGAATACGGCGGCAATAACGGGCGAAAGTAAGCCACAGAATGTACAAAAAGGAGAAAAAGTAATGGCGGGTTCGATTAATTTGGACGGCGTCATTGATATTCAAGTAGAAAAATTATTCAAGGATAGTTCGATTGCTAGAATTTTAGAATTGGTGCAAAATGCCACCGCTCGAAAATCGAAGACGGAGTTATTAATTAGAAAATTAGCGAAGATTTATACCCCCATTGTTACCTATTTGGCATTGGCCATTTTTATCTTACCGTACTTTTTTGTAGAAAATTATGATTACTCAGATTGGTTATACCGAGCCTTAGTTTTTCTAGTGATTTCTTGCCCTTGTGCCTTGGTTATTTCTATTCCGCTGGGTTATTTTGGTGGATTAGGTGCCGCTTCTAAAAATGGTTTATTATTTAAAGGAGCGACCTTTTTAGACCAGTTGACGAAGGTGAATACTTTGGTGATGGATAAAACGGGAACGGTCACAAAAGGCGTTTTTAAAATTACAGAAATTGCGCTACAACCTAACTGGAACGAGTCCGATTTTATGAGGGGTTTAATGGCAATCGAAGCGAAATCTACCCACCCGATTGCCAAAGCAATTATGGAGTATGCTGGCGAGACTAATTTACTAGCAGCAACAGATATACAAGAAATTGGAGGAAAAGGGCTAATAGGAAAAGTAGCGAATCAAACATGGTTGGTTGGTAATAAAAAATTAATGGAACAATTTGGAGTTACTGTTCCAATGAAAACAAATGGAATCGTAGAAAGTATCGTTTTAGTAGCAGTAGACGGACAATTTGCAGGTCATGTAACCATTGCCGATGAACTAAAAGCAGGTGCTAAAGAAAGTATCGCTAAGATAAAAAAAGCAGGGATTAAACACTTAATGATGCTGTCGGGCGATAAAGATTCCATCACTCAAAAGATAGCCAAATCATTAAACATCGAATCCGCTAAAGGTGGTTTATTACCAGAAGATAAATTGAAGGAAGTTGAACGAATCAAACAAGACCCAACTAG
>JAFMDF010000026.1 GCA_017857395.1 Bacteroidota bacterium
ACCGCAAAGTTACAATAAATACTATTTAGAACTTCATGCGTAAACCACTAGGTAGATGCAGTTATAGCGCTATTATTAGCCATCGACCAATTCTCGTCCAGCCATTGTAAAAGCTTCCAAATCAGCTAATAATTCTTTTGCCTGTGCAGCAATTAAATTTAATTCGCCTACATTTTGTTCTAATTTTTGACGAATAGAACTGGCGACTAAAACCATGTGAAAATCATTACCTGCTTCTAAGACTTGGGTTACTTTTTCAATGCTTACTGCAGCTTCTTGGTAAGAACTATCCCATTTTTGACGTAAAACAGCATTTTTTGCCAATTCTTGATTCCGTAAAGATTCTTTATTGATATTATTAACCAACTCATCTAATTTGGCAAAATAATCTTCTGAAGTGGTGCCTACTTTTTCAAAATCGCTCTTGAATCCTTTATATCTTTTTTGAATGCCATTCCATTCTTTTTCAAAATCCTTAGAAACCTGAGGTAAATCAGGGTCTTCTTCTGTTAGTTTTTGTTCCGCAGTTTCTAAACTAGAGACTAATTTTACGGATAGTTTTTGTCTATTGTCCTCAAAGGAATTAATAGAAGCTTTGAGTCGTTCGCCATGTTTCATGGCATTTTTAGTGGTATTCTGTTTACAAGCGGGTAGTAGAACTATTGCCATTAACAATAGGAGTAGTATATTTTTCATGAAAAACGATTTATTTGAATGAAAATGAATAGTGCAAAAATAAGTAGTTTCAAGCCAAACGAAAAAAAAAGCGAAAGGAAATAAATCCCTTCGCTTCAAAACCACGTGTAAGGTTCGACTCCGGCAAAAGCCATAAAATGACCCTCCTCATGCCGTGCCTCCTCAAATGTATCATTATAGAATTAACAATAGTTAACTATTTTTCTGTTTACCACAAGATAATAAATTATTTCAAAAAATTATAACAAAGCTAATTTTTTTATAAAAAATATTTTAGCGCAAGTATAATTGGTCAAAATTAATTAGAAATTCACACCTAAAGCTTTCAATGTTTCAATATTGAAATTACCAATAGGTAGATTATTATCTGTTTGGAATTGCTTTAAAGCAGTTTGTGTTTGTACACCCATCACGCCGTCAACAGCACCTACATTATAACCTTTAGCTTTAAGTGCTTCTTGTACACTTCTAACGGTTGAATTAGATGTTTTTGCTGCACAAAGGATTTCTGTCCAAACAGAGTAACCACCTTTTTTAACCAATCTTCTTTCATTAACGGTCTTATAAACTGCAGGAATAACTACTTCCGTTACTGCTTCTGGGCTTACTAAACTCTTTGTGCTGATTTTTTTATAAACAGCATCTACAGGTACTTCAATTACTTTCGCTGGGTCTTTAATTACTCGCTTAGTAACTGTTTGGTACTTTGCAGGAATCGTTTCTTCTGTAGTAGAAGCTGCACGGTCTAAAACTTGATATTTTTCATTTCTATATTTAGCAGGAACTTCTTCGTAACAAGCAATGTAGCAATCTTCAGGATTGTCAGAAAAACAATTTGGGTCTTTCTTCTTCTTTACCCATTGTCCTCTAGCTTCTGATACTAGTACGCTTCTAGTTTCAGTTCTATACTTTGCAGGAATTGTTCTAACTCTTGTTTGTGCTGGTTGAATCATTACTCGCTCTGTAATAGAGGTATAAGTAGCAGGAATTACTTTGTAATCTGTTCTACCTTCTTTAATCAAAACAGATTCTGAACCAGATGCATAAACAGCTGCAACTTTCTTTAAAGAAGTAGATGCTTCTTTTACTAAAACTTGTTGACTGATTGTTTCATAAACATCTGCTGCCTTACATTTAGCGTAACATTTACCAAATTCATCGGTTGGTGGTAAATCATTAAAAGGGATATCTTGTTCTGTTTGAGCTAAGATGGTAGTTGTAAAAAATAGCGCAAAAGTTAATGCCCCTAGTGTAGTAAAAAACTTCATAGACTGTTGATTTGTCATTATTGAATTTAAAAATAGAATTTGTGTGCCCTTCTGACGAGACTATTTTTACCAAGTCACAAATATTGATTTTTTATTTTTTTATAGGAGCGAGGAAAGATAGAAAATGCAGAACCTACTAGCTGAAAAAGAAACATCCATTGCTAGGTATGATGCATAGCAACGGATGTTTATAATAGATTTTGATTTTTTAATTTTATATTTTTAATTTAAAAGACATTAAGCACCTAGTACACCGTTCAATAAGTTTCTTGAAATTTTAAATTGTTGCTGGTTGCTAGTTGCTGGTTTCTTTTTAGGCAGAACTAGCAACCAGTAACTAGCAACGGGATGTTTTAAAACACCCACTTATTTATTGAACGATGTACTAGTGTTATGTCAAGTAAGAAATGGAGGATTCGCTGGTCAAAACGCTTGGAGCATCTCTCAGACCTCCAAGTGTCTTTTCACAAAAAAGAATTTCTCGTCATTTTAATGATGACTGACTACTAGTGAGGAATCCCCAATGCTTGCAAAGTCTCTATATTCAAATTGCCAACAGGTAATTCATTATCAAGCTGAAATTGTTTGAGGGAAGTTTGGGTTCTAGTACCCAATACGCCATCTACTGCGCCAATACTATAGCCTTCCGCTCTTAAGGCACGCTGTAATTTTCTAATAGTGGAAGCAGATGTTTTATTCGCACAAAGAATTTCTGTCCAAACAGTATAGCCACCTTTCTGTGCTAATTTTTTTTCAAAAACTTCTTTATAAACGGCGGGTATTGCTTCTTCTTTCACCGTCTCAGGGTTGACCATAACCTTTTCTTTTACTGCTTTATAAATAGGTTCATAAGGCATTTCTACTACTTTTTCGGGTGTATCGACCACTTCTCTGGTAATGGTTTTATAAATGGCAGGAATAATTTTTTCAACTGTTTTTTCAGGAGTAAGTATCACATCGTACGTTTCTGTTTTATAAACGGCAGGAATTTTTTCATAACAAGCAATCAAACAATCTTCTGGATTTTCAGAAAAACAATTGGGGTCTTTTTTCTTTTTGACCCATTTGCCAGTTTCTTCTGCAACTAATACTTTTCGAGTACGAGTTTCGTAAGTAGCAGGAATGATATTTACAATTTTTTGTTCTGCTTCTACCAATTCTTTTTCCGTAATCGTTTTATAGGTAGCTGGAATGGTTTTATAATTGACGCCTCCTTCTGAAACCATTGCCTTTTTTTCAACTGTTTCATAAACAGCAGGAACAGACGTTGTTTTAACATAGGCTTCTTCTACTAATACTTTTCTAGTAAAGGTTTCATAAATATCGGGGGTTTTACATTTAGCATAACATTTGCCATATTCGGCATTAGGTGGAAGGTCGTTGAATCTTATATCATCTTCAACTTGTCCAATTAAAAAAGTGCTAGTGATACACAAGAGTAATAGGGTCGTGAATAAAGATTTCATAGTTTAAGCTTTTAGATTAATTCGCGAATAGTTAGAGGGTATTGAATGGCAAATATAAGAAATGTCAAAATAGGAGTGGAAGAAAATTGAGGATATTGACCAATTGCGACGGTATAGTTGTTAATTTAAGCTAAAATAAGTTGGTAGTGAGTTATAAGTGAGGAGTGTGCCTTACTCATCACTTATAACTTATAACTCATCACTATTAAGCCTTTTTCAAGACAATTTGTTCTGCTTGTTTAGCGACGACTATATTATAAAACTCTTTTAACGCTTGATATTCTGTAGGCAAGAAAAGGTTTTTATTAATTTTAAATTGGCTGAGTACCATAATTTTACCTCCTTGTACTTTTACAGAATAACTGAATTGACCTCCTTTTTCTGGTAAAGCAATTAATGTTTTTTCTGGTACTTCCTCCACTACATAGCCTTCAGGTATTTCATATTGAAGAGAATAGGTTTTGCTTTGTGGATAAGGATAATCAATAGGATAAGTTCGTTCTTCCAGTTTAAATGGATTCTCATCCGTTGCAAAATCAAGCATCGGATTGAAGTAAAGTAAATCCCCGCCATCCATTAATTGATTACTAAAATTAACCTGACAGCTTTCTTTGATACCTTTGCCTATCGTTTCGATGCCGTCAATGGAATAATCATCCACACTCAACCCTTCATAATCGGATTCCATAGCCGCTATATAAGCAGCTTCATTATCTGCTTCCGTATAAGCCGTGCGCATCACATTAGCTGCATAATCTTTACACCTAACTTTCATCTCTCCAACCCATTCCATCTCTTCATTTAATACTAGATCTAAGGCACAAGTAAGAGAATACTTACCTGTAGGTTTTAAATCTACCCATTTGATACCTTCTTTTCTAACCACTAAGCCTTGGTTATTGATACATTTAGTGGGTAACAAATGAATGGGTAGATCTTTAGCGGTCGCATCTAAAAGCATATATTTTCCTGGCTCTATTTCTACACGGATAATAACATAATTAAATTGCCTCAAAGCAGGGAAGCCTTGATTGAGGAATCCATTTCCTTTGGTACTCAATAGAACAGGGTCTGCTGTAAATCCTGCTTGCCTAAGCATGCCTAATAAAGTTAAATTGATATCAGCGGTATTCCCTTTACCTTTATTATAAGCTTCTTTTAGTGAGGAACTAACAAATTTATTCTGATATTCATTCCAAGTCATTTTATGTTTTAAATGGTCATAAATCGCTGAAATCTTTTCTTTGGGTGTAACCAAATTAGCCGTAATAGTTTTAACTTCATCAGCTAAAAATTTTATTTTACCTTTTGTAAATTGTTTGCCAAATCCATCTGCATCCATCATCGTAGCGCCTAATTCTTGCCAAGTTTTGGCTAAAGAAACCCAATTCGACCCTGGAATATTAGTAGAAGCTAATTCAAAGTCAATAGATACTAAAAAATTATCTACGGTAGAAATATAGGCTTCTTTTTTGAAGGCGGGCATATCTTTTGCAATCCAACCTGCATTGGTTTGGGTAAAATCTATTCGGTTGCTACCTGATTTACTAGTAAAAACGATAGAATTATTGCTTGATAGTAAATCTAATGGCGTTATGTGCTGTAATGCGTAGCCTTTAAATTTAGTCTTATAAGTAAACCATTCTGGATAACTAATGCTATAGTCACTATATCGAACAGGAATTTCGTATTGGAATTGCCAATCTACTAAACTATAATAGAAAGGAGAACTCACTCTATACTTTATTTCTATGATAGACCCTACTTGTACATTAGGAAAGGCAATTTTTTTCTGTGAATAGTTTTCACTAACTTGTTCTGCTAGTAAATCTTTTTTATTAACCGTTGTTTCTACTATTTGACCATTCTTATTGGTATAAACAGCACCTGTAAATTTAGAAACTTTTTCTTGACTTCGACCATTTTCATAAAGACTAATGGAAAAGTCAGCCCAATCAAGACCAGCCTTATCTAAAATCTTTATCCTTAAGTGTCGGTCATAGGTGTACCTAAAAGCACCTATTCCTTTTTCATAATCTAAAAAAGTAGACCCTTTATCATAAAGAATAGCTGCTACTGCACTAGAGTCAGAGGGATATTCAGTCATGGTCATATCCGCCATGTCAATTTCGCCAAATTCAATTTCTTGTTGACCGAATGTAAAAGTGCTGATAAAGCATACTAAAAGGAAAATAAAATAAGAACGTTTCATTGGAAATATTTTTGTTTATGGAAATGGTATTCGAGTAATTTTTGTGTTAAATCAGTATTTGGGAGCATTCGATATTATTAACTTAAATAGAGAAGAGAGACTGCATTTTATGAAATTTATGTATTTTAATGAATTAGAGGTTCAAAATTTTATCACGGCTACTATTTTTTATCTCTATTCTCGCTTCTCTACGCTCTATTTTTAATTATGCTGACCGCCTTACTAGAACTAGTTTGGTTTGGTCGAGTTTTTTAATTTTTTTATAAAAATCCCTAACAGCATTATATTCTGAGGCAGGTACGGTAATCGAGTTAATCTTTAAGTTTCTTTTGTAAATAATCGTATCTTCTTTTTCAATAATCTCTACGGAATAAGTGCCGTAGGGAGAAGTAATGGGTTTAATGTTTTTAGGCAAACTTTCCACCTTATAACTAGAAGGAAGTTGAAAGGTGATTTCATCACTATCCTCATAGCTAGTTTTCAATTCGAATGGTTGTTGTCGGTTATCATCTTTAGGTAAGGAGCGACTCATTTTATTGACTAAATTGAGCGGAATAAACATTCTTTTGCCCGCTTTAGAAGCATAACGTTTTACATTAATGGTGTAATTACAATTGGCAGTAGGGGTTAAATTATCGACGGATAAATCTAGTTTTTCCACTTTAAAAGCTGGAAATTCTTGATTTTTGAGAAACCATTTTTCTTGTTCAACTTGGCCTTTATTATTAACGAGGTAGCGAAAAAACTCATGTAGCTTTCCAGTTAATTTAGTGGCACAAATAACTATTGCTGACCCATCTTCTTTTAATGCTATTTTTGTTTTTCCTGTTTGTAAATTATTCGTGATGGCAGGCGTCTTTGTTAAAATACCTCCTTTTTCAGTGATTAATAAAGTAGGTCGATTTTCGGTATTCCTACCTAAATAATTTACTGGATTATTGGTACTGGTGCATTCTAACCAAATATCTTCATCAGGTACATTTAAAATGACATGATTAAAAAAAGGGCTGGTGAAATTTTCTTCAATATCCATTCTTTGGTCGCCTGCTGTAATTAAAGAAGCATAAGCCTTGATGCCTGCTGTCTTGAGCATGCCTTTCATGAAATTAGTTAAGGCTTTACAATCTCCGTACTTATTTTTTTCTACATAGTCTGCATCAAAAGTCTGCCAGCCACCAATTCCTAATTGCACGCTTACATAGCGCATGTTTTCCTGTAAATACTGATAGAGAATGGCAATTTTTTCTTGATTAGTCGTAGCATCAGCCGTTAAAGATTTTACCTTTTTTACCATAGTTGGAGAAAGATTATCTCTATTATGGTTGAGTTGATACATAAATCGACCAAAAGATTCCCAAGTTTCCATATTGCCCTTATAACCATCTACTTCAAAATCATTAGGCAAGGTATATAAAACAGGTAGCGGTTGATAAGTGTCAGGCGCATTGGTTTCTTTAGCAATTACACTTTGCTGCAATAATTGCCAAGCATACTTTTTTTGCCCCTCCTTATCCACTATTTTAGGTTGGTATTCAAGATTAAATGCCTTGAACCTGAAATCCATAGTAGCAGGTAAACTCAATTCAAAGATGCTTTTTTCAACACTCGTTTTGTAGGTTTGCGGTGACCAAACCGCATAGCTTTGCAAGCCATTATGCGTGATTTCATATTCGTATTCTATAGTGTAAGGATAACTGCCGTATGTGAAGTCTACATGTTTTAATCGCAGGTCATTATAAATGGAGAAACCATCGAAAGCGGCAAAATCGTTGATTTCATCTTTGTGAATATCCCTAATTTTTTTTCCATTGGCATCATAAAGTTTAGCCTTGATTTTTCCAACTTTAGTAAATTGGTCATAATAAACCCGCAAATCCGCAGCATCACTTTTATCATTTAGAATGGTAATCACTTCCTTAATTTTTTCAGCTGCCTTCCCTATATCCTTTACGACATATTGTTGCTGAGCAAAACGGATAACGGTATTGGCGCTTATCAATAGCGAATCAGGAATATTGTCGACGGCATATATAGGGTTATTGGCAAGACTGATATTAACGAGTGTGACAAGGAACAGTAGAGAAAGTAGTTGTTTCATTTGAATCTCTTTTAGGATGATTGAATAAGTAACTTAAGATGCGGGGTATACATTAAATGCATGCAAATTATAATGATTTAATTGAATATCGAATATTGGTAGTTACATTCGATTCATTTTTAATTCGCAATTCGGATTAAGTAGTTAAAGGTATTAAAAAATCAATATTAAAAGTAAAAAGCATGTTGGCTAAATAGTAGGTCGTGCTGCAAAAGAGTAAAATAAATGATAGTAAATTATTTCATTATTTGTAAAATATTTTAAAATAATAGGCTACAAATATGAAAATATAGTACTTATTCAGAAAATTATTTTTTGCAGTAAGACCAGACATGTCACCTTTTAGAATATGGCTTAATATACGAAACTTAATACTTGAATGTTGACTAAATTAGTGGTTTTACGAGGATTTTGATAAAAAACGACAAATAATAAGCATCAAAAAAATCAACCACAATCAGTACAAAGCCCTAAAGAAACTAAAAAACCTACTTCACTCCATCCTTTTCCCATTTCACTTCAACCGAGTGGAATCTATCCTCAATTACCCCTTATATTTGTTTCATCAAAATGATTGTAAAGATTGCATGAGCTGATCAACGCGGTCTGGCTAAGAAACTTAAATCCTCTTAGAGGAGAAATGAAATCACGAAAAAGTTCGGATTTAAATTTCAAAAACCCTTAAGTATTCAAAATAAAAGAGCTTGTTTCTTTGTCAGACCGTTGTTTTAATTTTTGTTTTGACCTTGACATCGCGGGAAACTACACAAACACACACATATTTCAGTAGGCAGTAAACAGTAGGTAGTTAGCAGTCTAATAAACTGAAATTTTCGATTTAGATACTAAAAAATAATAATTGCGTTTTATACTAAAAAAAGCAATTTTCTAAGATAAGGTAGAGATGGTAAACATCCACCATTTTAATTATAATCCACCATTTTAATTATAATCCACTTACATTTTAAATTTACAAACACCGATGAACAGTATCACTTATCAAACACAGTTAACCCAAGTAGGGGACAATTTAAATCAAGTATTGAGAAGAGAAGGAACATTAAGTTCTGAAGAAATGACTTTGAACGCACGCATTAAAAGAACTTATCCAAAAGAAGGGTAATCACCCTAAAAGAATTAATTACCATTACGAGTCCTTTTAGAACTAGTGAATAATTTAGTATCGATAGCGCTAATTTTTTTAGAATATATCGGTACTAAATTATCATTAGAAAAAGCGAAGGACTCAAAAAAGAAACAACCAAAACTCAATACAGGCCTAGACGGAAGTAGCAAGTCTACTTTCCGCGGGTCGTATTGGTATCCAATCCGAAAAAATCAATCTTTAATTTTCTAAAATGATTTGCTTTAAACGCCATTTAAGAGCGTTTATCAAAAGAAGTATATCATTTTAATTCCTGGGCAAAAGTAGTCTTTATTGCATCGCAGTCAACTACCAACGGAGCATCGCCTCCGTTGGAGTTTTTTATTTTAGGCGATCTAGTAAGACTAAAGAATATATATCTTTTTTGTAATCAGTTTCCTCATTACTTTAAAGGCAAGAAAGCCGCAAGTTTCCTCCCGACTTGCGGCTTTTCTTGTTTACAGCCGATTGTAACCGTTTTCAATTTCCTTTTCTTACTGATTTCCGTCATTCCATCATCATATTTCACTTCATTCCTTACGGGTTTACCCAATGTAGTCTATCTTTGCGCTAAAATGAGGCGAATCCCCATTCATAACGCATCACTAATAACTCATCATTAGAAAATGGAATACGTAGGCGAACATTTATTACCGGGACAAATAGGCAGATTTGCCTTAGTGCTAGGCTTTGTAGCGAGTATTATTGCTGCGATAGCTTATTATTTTGCGACCCAACGTAGGGAAAAGGAGGCAGAGGCAAGCGGTTGGCGAAAAATTGGTCGTTCAGCTTTTATCGTACATGGGCTTGGTTTTTTTACAGTCATTGGTGTTTTGTTTTACGTCATGGTGAATCAATACTATGAATACCAATATGTACAGCAGCACGTTTCAGAAGACTTGCCTTTTAAATACATCTTTTCTGCTTTTTGGCAAGCACAAGAAGGCAGTTTTTTATTATGGATGTTTTGGCATATTGTTTTAGGCTTTATTTTAATTAAAAAAGCCAAAAATTGGGAAGCACCTGTTTTGAGTGTATTATCCTTAGTGCAGTTTTTTATAGGAACGATGTTATTGGGTGTTTATATTTATATAGGCGATACGGAATTAAAAATAGGCAGTAATCCATTGATGTTGATAAGAAATATGGTCGATGCACCTATTTTTAGCAATATGGATTATGTAGAATTAATTCAGGGAACGGGGATGAATCCATTATTGCAAAATTATTGGATGACCATTCATCCACCTACTTTATTTTTAGGATTTGCTTCTACAGTTGTACCCTTTTGTTATGCCATTGCAGGATTGTGGACCAATCAACATAAAGCGTGGTTAAAACCCGTCACCCCTTGGGCATTATTCTGTGGCTTTATTTTAGGAACAGGGATTTTAATGGGAAGCGCCTGGGCGTATGAAGCCTTATCTTTTGGCGGTTATTGGGCTTGGGATCCTGTAGAAAATATGTCTTTAGTGCCTTGGATTGTGTTGTTAGCGGGCATTCATACCAACTTAATTGCTCGTAGTACAGGCTATTCCATCAAAAGTACTTATCTATTTTATCTCTTGTCTTTTCCAATGATTTTATATTCTACCTTTTTAACTCGAAGTGGCATTTTGGGAGATACTTCCGCACATGCTTTTACAGAAATGGGTTTGGAATGGCAATTGGTCGCTTTCGTTGGTACTTTTATGTTGATGGGTTTAATTTTATATGCGGTTAAAGCAAAGGCGATTCCTGCACCAATAAAAGAAGAAAGTGGCACGTCTAAAGAATTTTGGATGTTTATAGGTGCTTTAGTTTTATTATTTTCAGCGGTATTAATCACGGTCGGCACCTCTTTACCAGTTTATAATGCCATAGCGTCTTTTTTTGATGCCAATCATGTCGATATAACGATAACAGACCAAGAAGAACACCATAATAAATACCAAATGTGGATAGGCGTATTTATTGGATTATTGTCTGGTTTAGCGCAATATTTCCGATTTAGAGAAATCAATTTTGCTAAAAATGCTAAAAGGTTCTGGAAACATGTAGGTGGAGCAGCTGCGATAGCTTTAGGATTAAGCTGGTTGACAACTCAATGGTTAGAAGTAGAAGCTTGGCAATATTTATTATTATTGTTTAGTGGAATTTTTGCGGTGGTCTCCAATGTAGATTTCTTAATCAATTTTGCGAGAGGAAACAGTAAGATTTTTGGCGCGGGAATGTCGCATATTGGTTTTGGTTTAATGGTCGTAGGGATTATAGCATCAGGCACGAATAAATTCCACATTTCTAAGAATGAATTTGCGATGCGTGGCTTAATTAATGACCAAGAACTGTTACAAGAAAACATTTTGCTTTTTAAGAATGAGCCGATGTTTATGAATGGCTTTATGGCAGAATGGAAGCGAGATACCGTTATTGGAAATATTCGAGAATACCATATAGATTTTAATAAATTAGATGAGAATGGACAAACGATTGAGACCTTTTCCTTATCCCCTAATGTCATATACGATCGAGACTTTGTGATGCAAGCCAATAACCCTTCTACCAAAAGGGCTTTAGACAAGGATATTTTTACCTCTTTAAATGGTATTCCTGCGGAGCATCGAAGTCCAGAAGATGCCAAAGCAGTAGAAGATAGTTTAAAATGGGAAACACATGCTGCTATACTAGGCGATACGCTTTTTAGTGAAAAGCATTTTGCCATTATTCAATCTATTGATAGAAACGCCACTCACCCAGAATATCATCCGCAAGAAGGAGATATTGCGGTAGGTATCCAATTAGCCGTAGGTAGAGAAAAAGTAGATACCTTATTTTATGTGAAGCCTGTTTTGGTATTGAGAGGGCAATTATTATATAACTTCCCAGAGCAAATTAATCCCATAAGTGTTCGGGTAAAATTACCAGAAGAGATATTTTCCATCGTATTTACCCCAGATAGCGATTTAGTTTATGAAGAATTTAGTATCAAAGAGGGAGAAGGTTTCCGCTATAAAGACTATGCTGTTCAATTAGCAGGGTTTAACCGAGCGCCGAATCATCCACAATATGAGAAAGAGGAAGGAGATATAGCCGTTGGGGCCATTTTATCGGTAACGAAAGCTAATAAATCCCCAAAAGCAATAGAACCATTATACTATATTCGAGATAGTCGCCCAATGAATTTAAAAGACCAAATAGGCGATTGGAATTTTCATGTCCGTTTTACAGGCATTAATCCAAATACGGAGCAGATGACCTTTGAAGTCGCACAAGGAGCATTAAAACAACCTTTAATTCCGATAGAAATAGCAGAAAATGCTTTTAGAACAGATTTTGTCGTCTTAGAAGCGATTGTCTTCCCTGGTATTAATTTTTTCTGGCTAGGTTCTGTGATGATGATGCTAGGATTATTAGTAAGTTTTATTAAAAAGAGAAAGGACGGTGCGATAGTAGGCAGTAGGCAGTAGGCAGTTACCTTGCACCTTTATACCTTTGCACCTTTATACCTTTATTATGACTGTTTCCGCCATAGTCGCCATTTCCAACAACCGAGTAATCGGTAGCGATAATGATATTCCTTGGTATTTACCAGCTGATTTAAAGTATTTTAAAAAGAGAACTTTAAATCATCATATCATCATGGGGCGCAAGACCTTCCAATCTATTGGGCGACCTTTGCCTAAACGGACAAATGTCGTGCTAACTAGAGATATGTTTTTTATCGCCACCAATTGTTTAGTAGTGCATTCCTTAGACCATGCCTTAAATTTAGCCATAGATAATGGGGAAGATGAAGCTTTTATCATTGGAGGTGGTCAGATTTATGACTTGGCAATGCCGCTAGTTGATAGACTATATTTAACCGAAGTGGATATTGATATTGCAGAAGATAAGCCTGTTGTGAAATTTCCTGAATTGCCAGCAGATGAATGGAAAGAAGTTTCAGCTGAGGCGCATGCACCCGATGAGAAGAATAAGTATGGGTATGTTTTTAAGGTGTATGAGCGAGTTTAATTAATACAGGTCAGGAGACCTGATGATAGTCGTGCCTAGTCTGAGACTAGACAAATCGAGATTGGACAGGAGTATGAACAGATTTTTTTGACGTAATAAAAATCCGTTCATACTCCGTTAAATCCGTTGACCCATCCTATCTAATTCGTCCTAAATTACTTTCTATTCTTTTTAATCAAAGCCAAAGCCGCTGCCAACTCCGAATCCACCCCATTCGCAATATCCGCTACATTCGGCTGCACCAATACCTCAGGCAAATACCCACTATCAGGCTTCTCCCCAATTTGAAAATCACCAACCACAGGAATATCCAATTCAATATGCGAATTAGGCAAAGTCAAAAAGTAAATCAAGCCGCCATTAATACCTTGTTGATTACCACCTGTTTCTTGTCCAACTAAGGTAGCAGCTTTAATCCGTTGCGCTGTTCCCGCCAAATAATAAGTCGCAGAGCTATTAAAAGGGCTGACCAATAAAAAGACCTTACCTTTGTAATTATCTTTATAGGGCTTAAAGGTTTGAGCTGCACTAATTTCACCATTCATGGAATAATATCCTTCCTCAATCGGTTTAAATTTATTGATGCCTTTGGTCTCAAACCATTTATCCCAAGTACCTAAATAAGGTTTGACGGAAGCAGGAAATTCTGTAAATCGACTCATTTCTTTCCTCGCAGGAAAAACAATAGGTTGCTGACTGATATTTTTTAAGAGTTCTAAACCAACCATATCTGCGCCACCACCATTGAGTCGAATATCAATAATTAAATTAGGGACTGCATTTGTTTTTAACTGCTTAAATACATTGTCAATATAGGCTTTCCAATCAAAATCCCAATTCCAGATAGAGAAAGAATGGAGGGTTAATAAAGCGGTTTGGTCGTCAATCATTTTAAACTGCCAAAGGTCAGGACCAACTTCGGGAATCATATCTGGAAATCGTTTTTTAATCAGCTTGACCCGTTCTTTCCGACTCATAGCAGGTACCTTAATCGTTGCTTTTTCTTTGGTGGTAAAATCAGCTATCGTTAATTCATATGCTCCATTAGTTGGAGGGAAAAGAATCGGAAAATACATATCAAAAGGCTCAAATTTATCTGCCCCAAATAATTGTAAATTGACGATTTGTTGCCCCACATTCGCTCCGTCTGTTCGTTGTAAAGGAATTAAGGTAGCTAGTATTTCTTCGATGGGTTTGCTATTAATTGCCAATATTTCTGTTCCTAGCTGTAGCATCGGATGTTCGAAAGCACTTTGGGTAACAATCATTCTATTCTCTGCTATCCGAAAATGAAAAGGCACTTTATCCGCTTGGTAAGTAACGGAGCGTTTGACAATAGTTGGTTGATTCCAATAATTTGCATAAGTATGTCCACATTTAATCGTAGCTACAAATTTGGAAAAAGCAATATAGGCTTCAGGAATCGTTAAATCTTTAGATAAATTTGCTTTTAAGTTGGCTAAATTTCGTTCCACTTGAGCGGGAGTATTATAGCGATATAAGCCTGGGTGCATAGTCGTATAAGCTGTTTTGACTAATTCAAAATCTTCCAATAATTTTTCTTTGGAAATAGACATCTCCACAATTTCTGTTTGAGTAAAAGGTAGACTTTCGTTCCAAATATAAGTGGGTAATTTTATCTCTTTTTGGGCTAAATCTATCACTCGATTTGTTTCAGTTGCCAATTCCCAAACTGCATCATCGTGAATGAATTTGAATTCTAAAATAGTGGCATCTGTTTCAAAATTGATTGTTCCTTCATAAATACCATCTTGATTTTCATCGGATAGTAAATAAGTTTTTTCCCAATTTAGCGGGGGAATATTTCCTCGGATACCGATGGTACTTTTATCTTTTACATCGGCTGTTCGCATATCTACTTGAAAATGTATTTCCCTAATGGTTGAAGTGCTACCGAAAATAGACATAGAGATGGAAATGGTCATTAAACCAAACAACAGCATTTCTATAAAGGTGATTTTTTTCATGATACATAATTTTAGGTTAATTAAATTCGATGACCCAAAATTGAAGGAAATAATGAGTAGTATCGCTGCATAAGATAATTTGATACGTCTCAAATGATGATTTGAGGCATTATTGAGTAGCTGGTAGGTGGGCGATTTGCTAAATCTCCAAGATCTACGATACCAACACAGATGGGATAAGCTAAATTTAATGTAAAAATAGGGTGTCGGAGCGATGCTCCTTAGAAAAATGAAGGAAATCGAATAAAATCTACAGACGGGAACGGGGCGATGCCCCTTAAAAATGCAAAAAGAGCATAGCTCTGACGCTGTCTGTAGAAACGAAATTTCCAAAATTGCTCATAAGGAGCGTAGCTTCGTCACCGTCTTTTACCATTTGACCATCTGTGTAGATACCATAGATCTCCAAGATTTAGTAAATCTAAGTCCTCGATTTTATGCTAAAATAGATTTACTAAATTCTGAAAATTCAGCAAATCGGGAGTTCTCAGTAAGCTTGCTAAGTTACTGCTGCATAAAATCCCGAGGCGACATCCCCGTAAATTTCTTAAAAGCGCGATTAAAAGTAGCTTTAGAATTAAAGCCACATTCATAGGCAATAGCCGTTAAAGTAAGGTGCTGGGCATCAGGGCTTTTCATTTTTTTCTTAACTGCATCTACTCGAAAGGAATTGACAAAATCATTAAAGTTTTGCGAAAAGCCAGTATTAATAACTTTGGAAAGAATAGAGGCATTTGTTTTTAATTGCAGGGCAGTTTCTTTTAAGGTCAAATCAGTTTGTAAATATAAGTGTTGGTCGGTCATGAGTGCCAATAGGCGATTTTTATATCTATCCAATTCAGGAATTTCGGTTACCACCTTATCCAATTCAGGTGATTTATGTGGAACAAAATCTAATTTTTGAGCAGGCTTCCCTATTCGATTATATCCTAAAATACTAATGGCATAGAGCATAATGGAATAACCGAAATAGGCATTCCATTTTCCTTTATAGTCCTCATAATCAATGAAATTACTTGAAATGTCTATTAAAAAATCAAAAATGAATCCTGCAATGACGAGGTATAAAATATTTCTTATCCAATTAAATTGAATAGCGGCGGTATCTGAATAATTATCGTTGATATACTGTCGATATTGTTTGTAAATGCGAACGGTCAATACTAGATAAATGACAAAAGAAATGGTGTTGAGATGTTGAAATATCGAGTCTATTGTGGATTGTCGGTAGTCAGACCATGCGCCCTGTGTCCCAAAATGATGCGGTAATTCGGCTTGTGAAAACCATTTCGTATAGCCGATGTCAACTATAAAAATGAATAACATAATGCTAAAATAAAGGAGACCTGGTAGAAAATGCCATAAATATTTTTTGCTAAACGTAAAGTTATCATTCGTCAAACTCCTAAAATAAAAATAGAAAACGGGCCCTATCCATAGTACATTATGAAAAGGAAAGTAAAACATAAAAGTAGAATACCAGCCATTGGCAACGCCGTCTTCCTGATTATACCAGCCTGCAAAACCAAGCATGTATTGGGCAATGTGCCAACTAATCAATAGCAATAAGGTCGCTAATAATTTATCAGCTAGTTTATCTGTTCTAAAACCTCTAGAAAATAGCAGCATGGAATAAACAATGCCTTGGAGAAAACCAATTAGCAATAAGACACTATAGAAATGAAAATTAAAGGGCATGTAAAGTCGGGTGTTATTTTGTAAACATTATTTCCTCATTACTACAAAAGACTTTGCGTTTGGTTTAAAGTTGCATCTAGTTTCCTTATTGACGAAATAACAAAACAGCTCGTTCAGACCCAATCGCACTAATCAGACAGCGTTCTTTTCGATTACTCACTAATTGCTGCGTCCAATCAGTAAAACCGCCATCTACTAAATTCAAAAAATCCCCTGATTCTGGTGCTGCATTAATCTGAAAACAAAGGGTTTGGTAATAGCCAATGCCACTTTCTCTTTCTGGGTCTATTTTTAAAATAATGGATGGAAATTTTGCGTTCAATTTAGGGAAGAGATAGCCTGTCAAAAAAGGAATTAATCTTTTTTCAATAGGCGTAATCAAAACTTCCACTTTCGGAAAATGAAAAGACGTATTAGCCGCAGTCATCAAATCAAGATAGAAAGTTAGATGCTTTTCTAGTTCTTGTTTTTCAAATTGATAGTTTCCCATATCGCTTCCTGCTGAACAGAGTGCAAATAATTTAAAATGAGCAAAAGAATTAGGTTGATTCCAAAACTGCGCTCTGGTAACTCTTTGACTACAGCATAGATTGATGACTGTTTTATCTTTAGGATGGATTTTTAATAATTTTTCTCGTCGAATTGCCCCTTCTAAAGCCATTATATTGGTAGGGTCAGACATGACTTCTACATTTCGACTAGTCGCTACGACTTTATTTTGATGGACACTAGCAATAGCCGAACAACTGCCTAAAGGTGCTAAGGGTGCTAATTCGATAGGTAGAAAATTTGTTTTGGCAATAGCAAAAGCCAATTGGTCAAAAGCTAGAAATTTTATTGGGTCAACTAGAGAAGATTTTACAAAACGATTATTGAGGTATTGTTCTTTTAATTGGGTAGGGGTAATATTTTCGGCTTGTTGTTGATAAACCGCTAATAGTAAAGATTGGAGATCACTTGGGCTTAATTTTTGGGATAGGATTTCTACTAAGTTTGGAATCCCAGCGGTTTGTAGAATACGTTGAAGGCTTGGGTGTTGCATTTTAATAGTTTTTATTCCTTTTGAATAAAACTACAATTCCAAAAAATGACAATTAGTTCCTTGGTTGATTTATGAAATTGAAAATCCGTTGTTTGTTAAATCCGTTGTTAAAAAATCTCTTTCAACAACGGATTTAACAAACAACGGATTTGACGAGCTAGGTAAAATATTAAACAGTTTTTTAATATCAAATTTTCATCTGACGCTCTATTGTCAGTTGATTAGCTGACTATTTATCCAATAGAAATACTACTTCTTCACAATCGGCAACCGAATCTGCGAAGGATAATCCGCTGAATGATGCACTTTATTATGCGCAATAACTCCTTCCGATTCATTATAATTAGCTCCACCTGTATTTAAGTTTCGAGTAAATCTAGGAAAGTTACTACTAGAAATCTCTACTCGAATGCTATGTCCTTTTTTAAAGAAATTACTGGTAGACATCGGCGTTAAATCTACTTTATAAACTTGACCATTTTCCATAAATACTTCCTTGTCATACCCTTCTCGGTAACGCACTCTTTGAATTGTTTCATCTAAATTATAGGCACTTCCATCAGGATGTACATCAATCAATTTAATGGTAAAATCGGTGTCTTTTACATCCGAAGAAACATATAAAGTCGATTCAATAAAACCACTTACTTCTATACCCTCAGTTAAAGGCTCCGTAGTATAGACCAGTATATCCTGTCGAGCTTCCATTGGACGTTGGTCAAACGACCCGCCATCAATGGCATTACCTGTGCAACAAACATTACCACCCAAAGAGGTCACAGGATTCATTGGGTCATAAAAGAAACCATCAGGATTATCGGTACTTGGTTTGGATGAAGTTAATTTTCCATCACCATACAAGCTATTAGCCTCGCCACCACTATTCAAATAAAAGGTAGTCATTTCTGCACTAGCTGGTGGCCAAGCATCCGCACTTTGCCATTCATTACTACCCATCGTATAATATTGGACTCTAGGAGTGTTGCTTTTAAAGTCATTCGTTTCACCTTTCAAGAGCATATCATAAAAACCGTAGATTTGTTCGTCATAATTTAAGCGAGCATCGCCAACACTTCTTTCTCCAACAATCGTATTTTCTGTAGCTCTAGTATATCTACAATGTAAAGTTGGCGCAATGACTAAATATTGATTATCCGCTTGTTTACTTGTTTTCCGAACATGGTTAAATAAGGTCAAATTCGGCGTTGCAGAAACATCATACCAACTGACAAACCAAAATGCAGGCACATCAATCGGTTGGTCATCGTGATAAATACCGCCTTCAAACCATGCAGGGTCATTTGGTTTACGAGCAATCATTTTATCAAAAATTTCCTTTTTCCCATCAATATTTTTAATGAAATCACTAAAGGGTAAATGGCTTAACGCCTTTTTCATATCGACCTTTGGATTCTCAGGTGCTAAGTCATAAAACCGAGCAATTCTATTTAAATCTTCAGTAGTCGCACCTGCAGGAATTCTTGGTTTAAATTTATCATGTTCGACGCCATATAACCAGGCAGAAAATAATGTTTGATGTGCACCTCCTCGATACCAATTACCTTGTTCATACAAACCACCAACTCGACCAACGCCTGCCCCAAAACCTTGAGGAACCATGGCTGCCAAAGCAGGATGATTTTTCGTAGCGGCTTCCATCTGCCATTCGGCGGTAGAAGAACAACCTTGCAGTCCAATCTTACCATTCGACCAGGTTTGATTTTGCATCCAAGTAAAAGCATCGTAGGAATCGGATACAGGTGTACCTAAAATATCCCATTCTCCTTCCGAGAAATAGCGACCTCTTTCGTTTTGTACCACATAAGCATAGCCTCTTTTAACCGCTTCATAAGCACGTTGCCGAGTTCTTGTTTTTTCTTCGCCATCTCCCCAAGAATTAAAATTATAAGGGGTTCTGGAAAAGATAATGGGGACTTTTTTATCTGTTTTTGGGCGATAAATATCGGTACATAAACGAATGCCGTCACTCATCGGCATCATGATTCTGGTTTCTTTGATAGCAATGTCTTCGAGTTTTTTAATGATGTCATTTTGAGCGAGGACATTATTTTGAAAGAAAATAAAGGCAGTAAGACTAATAAATAGGCCGAATGATTGAATAATACTTTTCATAACTCCAGTTCAATTTGTTAAAAAATAGGGCAGTTGATAAAAAAATGAAGGTACATTTTCTTTTTGAATTATTTAGCGTTTTAATGCTATATTGTGTCTGAGAAAGTTGGGCTTATTACAAAGAGGACAGAGGAAGTGAATTTTGAGGAAACACGAATCAACTAAAAAACTAGCTAATGAAATTTCAAAGTAATATTAACGAGGTCTTATTTATTTCGGAAATTACACCGACCAATAAATACATGTTTAACCAAGACCTCAAGACTGGTTTAAGTATTATATGGAATGTGGGGCTACCTGCAACGGTTAAAGTAGATGGGCAAAAAATTAAAATCAATAAAAATTGTGCGGTTTTCTTAACGGAATATCATCAATTAGAAGACATTCAGTTTGACCGATTAAATGTCATTCAATTCAATAAATCTTTTTATTGTGTGGAAAAACACGATAGCGAAGTAGGCTGTAGAGGTATCTTATTTTTTGGGGCTTCGGAAGTACCAAAAATTCAAATTCAGAAGAATCGGCTAAAACAACTTCAATTAATTTGGGAAATGTTTACGATGGAAATGGATGAAGAAAATGATAATTTGAAGCTAGAAATGTTACAAATTATGCTCAAACGATTTTTAATCACTTGTGTTAGGATTTATAAAGAAGATAGCCTCAACTTACCCTCAGAAGCCAATAGTATTGGTATCATTAGAGAATTCAATTATTTAGTAGAAAAACATTTTAAAACCTTGACTAAAGTAACAGACTATGCAAAGTTGCTGCATAAATCCCCTAAAACTTTAGCCAATACTTTTAAAAAATTTATTGACAAAACACCCATAAAAATCATCAATGAACGGCGATTATTAGAGGCTAAAAGATTATTAAAATATTCAGAGAAATCGGTGCAAGAAATTGCCTACGAATTAAACTTTAATGATATACAATCTTTTAGCCATTTTTTTCGAACTCGTATGGGGCAATCGCCCTCTTTGTTCAGAAATGAATTAACGGATAGTCTTTGATATTGAAAGGATGGTGTGATTGTGTACGTCCTTACAATCAGACAATTTCAACAATCACACCAGCAAAAAATAAGATATTTTGTCAGCCTATTTATATTTAGGCTCTGTGGTGAAAACTGTGGGTCGGGCGGTTATAAAGCGTATGACTCAGGAGTCGGGTTACCCTTACGACGAATAAGTAACACGACTCTTCTGAGTCGTTTCGCATTTTAAATACCCACACTTTTTACTGTAGTGCCTATATTTACAAAATACCGATTTAATTGGCATGTCTTACTTTATTGCGCCCGATAAGAAATCTTACATTTTGAGCATACTAATTGGTCTCCTTCCTCATGTAGTTCAATTCCAGCTAAATGTTTGTCCGCATAATCCTGCACCCAACCTACTTTTTCACTTACATTATTGACATCGATACCTTCATTTTTCATCGCTTCAAAAAATTGCCCTTCATATTCCTGTCTTCCCCAACAGTTGGGACAAAGTCCTTCAGGTGCTGCTTGTTTTGCTTCTTTTTTGGTCACGAAATTAATAATAGATTGGAATAGACTCATTATGTTGTTTTTATAAAGTAAAGCGGATGATTAATCCGCCTCACTATCGTTAGATATATTAAAAATTTTACAAAGACTGTTATTACTCAGAATAGAGAGCAGAGAATAGAGAAAAGAGACTTAACCGAAATACTGTTAGCCTTTGCTAATTATAGTCGTCGTTATCTCTATTCTCTAAATGAAATGGTCTCTACTCTCTATTCTACCAAAGACTTTAAATACTCAATCGCCTTCTCTGTATTTAAATGAAAATCATTAAAAATTACCTTGTCATTTTCATCAATTAAGATAAACCAAGGCGTGCCACCTGTTCTATAATGGTACATCGTGCTACTAATATTACGAGTTGCTGTATTGCCTGTATCATGTCCAAAAGGAATGGCTAAATCATATGCTGTTTGAATCTCGACCATTCGTTTAAAAGTATTGGCATGTGCGCCTTCAAAGACCGTTTGGATAGCTAAAAAAGACACCTTATCACTATCTTTTAGAGCAGTCACCATTTTTTGTAACGCAGGTAAACCTCGGCTATGACAACCTGGACACCAAGCTTGAAAACAATAGATAACCTTAAATTTTCCTTTAAATTGCCCAAGGGTAATTGGAGCAGCTTCTTTCCCATGTACATCTACCCATTGATTAACGGATAATTCTGGAGCAGTCAATCCAGCAATACCATAATCTTGACTTGTATTTTGCATAATAACTCCTTTTGATTATTTAATAATACAAAGTTATAGGTAAAATAAAAATAGTAGATAGAAAATTTTTCCCTTTGATTTGTGAATTTTTCCTCTTTATTTATTTGCGGAGGTAAAATTTGCAAATATATAACAATGATAAAGTGTCTGGTAATATTACTAAAACAATACTGTTTGTGACTCGTTTATTTTTAAATTATTGATAATGAATTAATTATTGTGATTTCAGGGAATTTTATGCTTAATAAAGTAGCATTTATTTTAAGGAAATTATTTTAGGTATATTGAGTTAAAATAAAATAAAGGGAATAATTTACAAATAGTAAGGAGTTATTATCTAACAACTAACTTGGCTTTGTCTCTATCTTTGCACCATCAATTAACATTAAAAAGGAGCAGTTATGATTTATTGGAAGGATGTAATCAATTTTGCTAAAAACGGTAATCCTACTCCTGATAGCCGAGTAGAAAAAACCGAAATAGAGTGGCTAAAAATGCTCTCTCCCGAAGCATTTAGAATTACTAGAAAAAAAGGAACAGAGCGAAGTTTTACGGGTGAGTTATGTAAAGTTTATAAGCCTGGAGAATATTCCTGTACCTGTTGCGATACTAAATTATTCGATTCGAGTGTCAAATATGATTCGGGAACAGGATGGCCTAGTTTTTCTCAACCCATTCAAGAGAATGCCATTAAATATGAATTAGATGAGTCATTAGGCATGACTAGAGTAGAAGCAATGTGCAATACTTGTGATGCGCATTTAGGGCATGTATTTAAATATGGTCCGAAGCCAAGCGGTTTACGATACTGTATTAATTCAGTAGCTTTAAGATATATTGATAACGATAAAAAAATCTAGAAATGAAAAATAAACAAATAGCCACCTTTGGTGGAGGATGTTTTTGGTGCATAGAAGCAATTGTTCAACGATTGAAAGGTGTAACATCAGTCGTGTCAGGCTATACTGCTGGACAAACCGAAAATCCAACTTATCGAGCTATATGTTCAGGCACAACGGGGCATGCAGAAGTTATACAAGTAACTTTTGATGCCGACCAAATTAGCTATGAAGATTTGATTACTATTTTTATGACCAGTCATGACCCAACCACTTTAAATCGACAAGGAGCAGATAGAGGTACGCAGTATCGGTCGATTATTTTGTACCATGATGCTGCGCAAAAAGCGATGGCAGCAAAGGTTTTAGATAGTTTAAAATCAACTTTTGGAGACCCTATTGTAACAGAATTGGTGCCTTTGGTTAAATTCTACCCAGCAGAAAAATACCATCAAGATTATTATAATCGAAATGGCTCTGCTGGTTATTGCCGAGTAGTGATAGACCCAAAAATTAATAAGTTGCGAGCACAGTACGCTGATAAATTAAAGGTGCAGAAATTAGTTTAATGAAAAATATACAGTCGGTTGATAAAGATGATATTCGGGTTTATGGCGCTGCAAGGTGTCATAAAACCCAATATTATCTGAATTTTCTCAAAGAAAGAAATGTAGCTTTTACCTTTTTAGATGTGGAAAAGAACGAAGCCTTTGCAACTGAATTGAGGCGTTTATATCAAACGGGGCGATTGAATTTTCCAACATTGATGATTAAGGGCAAAAAGTTGAGAAACCCTAGGGATAAGGAGTTGAAAAAATGGTTGATTAAGAAGGAGTTACTTCAAATATAAATCTAAATTTATAAACATATTACAATGAAAAAACAACCGCAGTATTTGGAAAGCGGAAAAGCGTTAAAAGGGCATGACCCTATAAGTGTATATGCTGGAATAGCAACTATGGGGAAAGAAAATATCACGGCTGTTTATGAAACCGCTATCTACCAGTTTAACTCTTTCGAGAACAAAAAAGTATTTGAGGAAACCCCAGAAAAATACGCTCCTAAATATGGTGGTTATTGTTCGATTGCAATAAGTGAAGGAAGCCTTGTCGAAGCAAATCCACATAGTGCCTTAATTCAAGATGGCGTCTTACACGTTTTTTACAAAGATGCTAATCAAGATACTCAAGACGAATGGAATGAAAACCCTATTGAAAACAAAAGGCGAGCTGAAATTGAATGGGCTAAATTAATATAATACCCTTGAGTTCTCTTTTAATCTCATACTAACCATTATCGAACGGTTATACTGTATCATGGTTATATTGTCATATTGTTTTATTGTTGTTAAAAATCAGTACTAATCCTAATTTGCTATTTTTCAACAATAAAACAATAAAACAATTTTAACAATCTTTGATTCTAACCCTGTTACAGTATAGCAAACCTTATTATTAAAAAATAAAATTAAAAATGAACCAAATCCAACTTTATGGAGCCGATTGGTGCCCTGACTGTAGAAGAGCCAAAGCCTATTTAAAAGAAAACAATATTCAGTATGAATTTATTGATGTTGATTTAGATGAAAGTGCAACGAAGAGAGTAGAATCCATTAATAATGGGAAACGAATCATCCCAACTGTAATTATTAACGGTAAACCTTATACCAATCCAAATAATGACCAATTGGCATCAGTTTTAGGTATCAATGAAGATTTCCGAATTGTCTTATATGGCGCTGATTGGTGTCCAGATTGTAGAAAATCTAAAGCATTTTTAAATGATAATAAGATAAATTACCAGTTTATAGATATTGATAAAAATGAGTGGTCAATACCGATTATCACTAAAATAAATAATGGAAAACGAAAAATACCTACTATTGTCATCAATGAGGAGATTGTATTAGTTGAACCAGAAAATGAAGAACTGCGTCGAGCCCTTAAGATTGATGAGGTAAAGGAGGAAAGAATATTTGACACGATAATCATTGGAGGAGGAGCTGCTGGACTCACGACTTCTATCTATGCTCAAAGAGACAGATTCAATACCCTTATTCTGGAAAAGAAAACAATTGGAGGGAATGCTTTTTTAACTGAAAAAATTGAAAACTACCCAGGTTTTACTTCTATTTCAGGCCCAGCTTTAATGGATAAAATGGAAGAACAAGCTCGAACCTATGGAGCCGTCATAAAAACAGGGGAAGATGTAATTTCCATTGATAGAGATAAAGAATTGTTTAGTATTAAAACAGCAACAAAAAGCTATTTAGGCAAATCCATTGTTTTATCAACAGGTTCCACTTATCGCCGACTGGGCATTCCTGGAGAAGCGGAATTAATTGGTGCTGGTGTACATTTTTGTGCAACCTGTGATGGTGCTTTTTACAGAGGAAGGGATATTATCGTAGTAGGTGGAGGCAACTCTGCCTTAGAAGAAGGCATTTTTCTTGCTGGTTTTTGTAAGAGCGTAAAAATTATCCATATCCAACCGGAGTTTACTGCCTCGGAAACTTATATTGAAAAATTAGCCTCTATAAAGAACATCACGACCTATATGAATAAAACTTCTTTGGAGTTTGTATCCAATGAACAAGGATTATTTAAGGGATTAAAAATAGAAGATAATAGTACCAAAGAACAAGCGTTGTTAACGGCTGATGGCGTTTTTATATTCATCGGACTTATCCCAAATACTAAACCTTTTAAAAATCTAGTCGAATTAGACAAAAGAGGTTTTATCAAAACAACAGGGCTGGCTCAAACTTCCCAAAAAGGCATTTTTGCTGCTGGAGATTGTCGAGAAGGTGCCATTGCTCAAGTCGCTGCTGCAACAGGAGAAGGCGTATTAGCGAGTTATGGGATTAGAGATTATTTAAAGTAGAAAAAGAAATAGCATTTTACAGAAGATGCGGTTTATGGTAAAAAAGCAAAGCTAATGACTTTTGATAATTTTTATAAAATGCCATTAGTTTTGCTTTTTTCGTTTGCCACCTTTTAATTTCATCTTTTTAAGGTATTTTTGTTAGTATGAAGGAAATACTCGACCAATTACAGACGCATGAAGTTTTTTATATCCGAACTGGGCCATCAACTACTGATTTAAGATTGAGCAAGGTATACGCTTATATTAAAGAACGATTTGATGAAAATGATAATTTATGAAAGCAATCTTACTAGGAGTTACCCTATTATTCACAACAACCTTACAAAGCCAAATCAAACCCAATTTTTTCCCAGAAGATATTTTAACAGAGGGTTTTGAAGGTAAATGTTATTGTAAACCTGGCGTAGAAAATAAGTCTCGTTCTAGAGGATTATCCATTACTTATGGTCAAACCAATAGCGCAAGTTATGTAGCAGATGGAGAAACACCTGCTTTTTCTGACCCCTTAAGTGTTTTAAATCAACTTGACCAATTTGAATTAAAACTTAAAATACCATTGCTATTAAAAGAGCGAACCAAATTATTACTGAGTTATAAATATTACATCGAATCCTATAATTTTAAGGCAATTGGAGCGGATTTTCCAGCTACTTTTCAAGCATTGGACCAGCAAAGCTTAAAAAGTAATGATTATGGTCTTATCTTATCTCATTCCTTAAATGAAAAAAATTACCTAATAGTCCGCTATAAATATGGGACAAATGGCAATTATGAGGGCTGGACAAACTTTAATAGTCGATTTGCCATTCATAGTGTTTTGGGCATGTACGGCATTAAAAAAACGGATGATTTCGAGTGGGGGATAGGCTTCTTTTTTACCAAAAGTTTTCGACAGACGAGTGGTTTACCTTTTCTCCTATATAATCGAAATTTTAATGATAAATGGGGCATAGAAGCGATGTTTCCAGCCAATGTTTTTTTGCGGCATAATATGGGCAAAAAATCCATTGCTACCATAGGCGTAGAATATAATAGTAAGAGTTTTAGAATTGCAGAAACGGATGCTTTGACGGATATTGATTATGCGTTTAATCATGCAGAAATATTACCTTCTATCAATCTAGAACGACACCTTACTTCTTGGTTTTGGGCAAATTTTAGTCTAGGCTATCAGGTTAATTTTAGTAGTGAGTTTCTAGATAAATCTGGATTGACGACAGATTTTCAAGCAGACCCAGGAAGCGGTTTCTTTTTTAATGTGGGAATTTTTATTTCACCAGAATTTGATAAGCAGGAGCATTAGTAAATAATCTAGTGGAAGGATTTATAAGTTTTTGACAGTTTAATCTGTGTTGTTGCGGTGTTGCCATGTTGCCTTGTTGTCGATAGAACATGGCAACACCGCAACAAGGCAACACCGCAACACCGAAAAAAAATATGAGCAAACCCATTTTATCACTTGGTTTAGGAACAGCTGCAATAGGACGCCCCCAATACATTAATATTAGGCAGGATACGGCTAAGGATTTTTCTTTAACCGATTTTCGGGAAGCAGGTCGTAAAATTTTAGAAACAGCTTACGAGGAAGGAATACGCTATTTTGATACGGCACCTGGTTATGGATTGGCAGAACAATTAGTCTTGGATTGGGTGCACGTTAAGCAAGACCCGACTATCGAAGTGGCAACAAAATGGGGCTATACTTATGTGGCTAATTTTGACCCAGAAGCGGAAATACATGAAATCAAAGAACATAGTCTGACAAAACTCAAGGAGCAATGGAAGCAGTCGAAGAAGCTTCTTCCTTATTTAAAAGTCTATCAAATTCATTCCGCCACTTTTGAAACGGGTGTTTTAGCAAATCAGGCAATATTGAATCATTTGGCGGAAGTAAAGGCAAACCATAATTTATTGATGGGTATAACGACGAGTGGCACAAATCAGGTAGCAGTCATACAAAAAGCCTTGGAAGTAGTCATAAATGGTATCCCTTTATTTGATGCTTTTCAGGTAACCTATAATATTCTAGACCAAAGTCTAGCCGAAATCAACCAAAAATTATTGCAGGAGAATAAACGAATGATTATAAAAGAAGCCTTGGCAAATGGGCGAATTTTCCCAAATGAGAAATATCCACATTATGGGGGATTATATAAAATTTTAGGTAGTTTAGCCAAAAAGTATAAAGTTGGCATTGATGTGATTGCATTGCGGTTTTGTATGGATAGCCTTATGCCTTATAAAGTGTTGAGTGGTGCAGCTAAAGCGTTTCATCTAACAGAAAATATAAAAACGGAACAATTCCAATTAACCGAAGAAGAGGTAGAACTCTTGAAACAATTTGCTATTACCCCAACTGCTTATTGGCAAGAACGTAAGGAATTGACTTGGAATTAGTTGGGTAATAAAAGATGAAATCCTTTGAAAGGAAAGACAGGAGAATATAAACTTTACGAAATTTTAACCTAATGCTTCAATCATTTTCACTTGTTTTTGGATTAGTGGCCATACTTAGCTTAATCAATTATAAGTGGTTAAAATTATCTTATACTATTGGGGTAATGTTATTGAGTCTCTTGACGGTGGGTATATTATACCTTATCAAACCCATTTTTCCTGAGGTATTCCAACAGTTTTGCAATGTAGTGGTGGCTACAGATTTTGAACATTTATTATTTGATGGATTACTAGGATTTTTATTGTTCGCTGGAGCTTTGCATATCAACATTAGGGAATTGACAAACGAAAGGCGAGCAGTTTTTCTATTTGCTTCTCTAAGTGTACTCCTTTCTACTATTTTAGGTTTGTCTATTGGAAAATCAGTTAACTATTTGAAATCATGAAATTCACCTTTTAAAACACCTTCAATCCATGTATCCCACCATTTGGATAATGCAGATAAAGTAAATGAGAAAATGGGCCAATATGCTTCAAAGTAGTAAAACGATGATAGGTGTCTGGATTTAAGGATTCATAAGGAAGCACCGCTTTCCAAGGACTATTCAGTGGATTAAAAAGCAATATTTCAAAATTGTTCGGATTATTTGTTTGTTCTTTCAAGTAGGATTGCTGGAGCATATAATCTTGAAAATCGGCTGGCAATACTTGATGTCCATCTTCAAATTGTATCATCCATTTGGGTACGGTTGACAAATAATCGGCTAAATCTTTTCCATCTGCTATTGATAAACCAAAAACATGACAAGTCAAAGGCGCATTAAACCGATGCAAATAAGTATCTACTACAATTTCTTGTAGAACAGTTGGTTGTTCTAAGTGGAAGATGGCCTGTTCGCCAAACCCTGTACGAGCAGATTCCCAACCAACCATGTGTAATTCCTTTCGATTGCCATGGACTGCCATTTTAGGATGCCCATAATGGTCATTAGAAACATGAGAAATAGTCGCTTTTTCTAACAAATTTTCTCGCTGTGGCAAGGGTTGCGCTGCTAATTCGCCAAAAAAATTAATTCTAGAAATGCCTCCTTCATAGTATAGTTTAATATAGCATTCAGTAGCTATCGTTGAGGAAAAAGAAAAAGTATGTTCTTGGTCTGGTTGAAGCGCCACTCTGGTCAATACTTCCAACTCTTTTTGCTGTAATTCATCTACCAGTATCACAGAAATTGCCTGAACTTGATTACCTGTAAACCATTTGGTACTCACCTTAATGGTGGAAATTTCCGCTCTTTGTTTCAATCCTATTTTTACCCAATGATGGGCTTGATGTTGGTAGTAAGTCTTTTTATTGGCTTTATCTACAGCAGTCGCTTTATGCCGATTGGTTTCCAAGCCCCAATATTTAGCACCTGCATGAGTGAATTCTTTTCGACAATCTTTTGGGTCGTCTGGTAAAACGACTTCATGTGGATTAGTGAAATCGGAGTTGGAATAAGCGATGATGTAAGCTGGAATAATGATCATACTTGATAATTTCTACCTGTGGGTAATTTTTTATTCGTTTCCAAAATAATCTGCGCTGCAATACTAACCGCAATTTCAGCGGCAGTTTTGCTATACATATTTAAACCAATTGGAGCGAAAACGTGGTTTAATGCGATTGTTGAAATGCCTTCTTGAGCTAATTCTTTTTTTAAGGTGGCAATTTTATGCTCACTTCCCATCATGCCAATATAGGCAAAGGGTTGAGTATATAATTGTTTCAGAATGAGTTTATCGGTACGGTAAGAAAAACTAACGATAACTACCGTATCAGCGGAATGAAAGTCTATAACTTGAGCTAAATTTTGGTAATTAATTAATTTAATTTCGTGGGCATATTTATTCTTTTGCAAGGTCGATAAATCTGGTCGATCATCATATTGTATAACCTTATAATCCAAAATAGACATCTGTTGAGCTAAGGCTAAACCTACATGACCTGCACCAAAAATATGAATGGTTTTTGGACGATTAATAGAAATTATACAATCAAAGTCCGTTTCTGAACGAATTTCCTGCTTTTTGATTTTCTTGATGGGACTAATTTGTAAGCCTCCATGATTGCTGAGCTGCAAATAAATCGTATCGGTTCTATTGATAATTGCGGAAATGACAGTTATATCATTTTGGCTTAAAGGAATAAACGCCACTTTTTGGTTGCCTGAACAGATTAGCCCTGATTGATTTCGACGATGCCATTTATCATGGTACTGTTCTTTGATAATAGGCAATTTTTCTCCCTTTTCCATTCTACTCTTTGCCAATTCTATCATTTTGACTTCCATAATTCCACCACCAATCGTCCCTTCAAATAGCCCTTGTTCATTCACTGCCATGATAAAACCCTTGCGGCCAGGGGAACTGCCTTGGCTATCCAACACATATAATAAAGTAACCGAAATATCCTTTTTTAACTGGTCAAATATAAACCTCCAAACCTTCATTTATAACTGTTTACGTCCTTCTAAAATTTTCAGGAAAGACCGACTGCGAATTTCTTCAAGCGTCAAACCTGTAGCCAAAACTTCTGCTTCTGTAATCGCTCCACTATTCAAACCTCTCAAAAAATAATTTAATAAGCCTTGCCCTGTCGCAGCATCATCAAAAATATCTCCAATCAAGGTGGCTCTTGCTGATTTTTCTACAAAAGTTCTAAGTCGGTCAACTGCCTCTTCATAGCTTTCTAGAAAAAAGGCAAATACCGCAGCATACCTCATCGGCAATTGAGCAGGATTTAAATCCCATCCTTGATAAAATCCATTCCATAAAGAATGACGGATATGGTCATAGCCTTTTTTCCAAGCCCGATGTACCGTTGCTCTATTCTCAGTTAGTTGTTCATAGGTCAAATTTTCTCCTCGATGCGGTCCAATTGGCATTGTATTCGTCGCCCCATCTGATAACCAAATTCCAGTATGCCCCAAAGCCACTTTGGTGACATGATGGGCAAAATCACAAACTGGGTGATTCATTTCCTGATATTTTGCTGTAATGCTACAGGCAGCCGTATAATCATAAGTGCCAAAGTGCATGGCTATACAGCGACCTTTACTAGCTTTAACAAAACGAGATAAGGGATTGGTGCCATCAATATCCATAATGGATTGAGTGGTTTCCACCATCATTTCCATTTTAAGGGAATGCCTAGGCAGTTTTAAAGCGGATTCCAAAATTTCAAAGAAACTGACGAGTGTACTAACTTGTTCTGGAATCGTCACTTTAGGTAACATGACTACAAAATTAGCGGGCAGTTTTCCACCAGTTTTACTAACAAGGGTACTAACAAAAATATCCAAGGTTCTCAAACCTCTTTCTTTCATTTCCTCTGTAAAAGGCTTAATTCTAATACCTATAAATGGAGGCAAGGTCTTTTTTCGTATTCCTTTTGCTACTTCTAAGGCAGCTTTCTCCGCCGTCGCATCTTCTTCTGCATTCGACCGATTGCCAAAACCATCTTCAAAATCAATTCTAAAATCCTCTATGGCTTCTCGTTCCAATTTTGCTTGCACTTTTTTATAAACCTTTTCAGCTAGACCAGTTGGCAAATCAAATATTTTTCCAAAAATAGTAGGATTAGGAGCATAGACCTTAAAGGTCTTTAAAGCGGTTTTGCCCAATTTTTCCACCATATTATACTTGAATAAATTAGCGCCTCCATAAACGGTATGTACAGGTTGTCGGTCTGAACGGTCGCCAGGGTATAATTCTTGAAAGGCGGTATTGGCTTTTTTTAAGTCTTTAAATAATTGTTTTTTACTTGTGGTAGGGATACTCAATTTCATAGATACTATTTTTTTATTTTACGAATTCATCGTTCATATTTCATCATTTTCTTAACTTCCTCGATAAGTAGAATACCCAAAAGGATTAATCAACAAAGGAACATGATAATGTGCCGCATCAAACACCGTAAATTGAATTTCTACTTGCGGATAAAAACCGACTATTTTATTTTGTTTAAAATAAGCGCCTGTATCAAAAACCATCCTATAATTGGTAGGTGGCATTAGTCTTCCAGGCGGTAGTAAATCCCCAATTCTCCCATCATTATTCGTTACGCCTTGCGTAATGGTTTGCCATTTCCCTTCCTTATTTGCTTGTAATCGAATGGCTAAATTTTGCCCCGGTTTCCCAACAGACGTATCCAAAACATGGGTAGTCAATTGACAGCCATTGAAGGCAGACCAATCTGCATTAGGCAATAATTTTTTTAAGCGAATAATAGTGATTTTATGCTGTTCCCCCATGGCAATATGCAGTTCTTCTTCGGGCGTATTCTGCAATCGGTCTTGTAATAAGCGCAACATTTCAGTCGCTGACTTTCCAGTTGCACAAACAATAAAAATGAATCCGTTTTTTGCTTCATAATCGGTATTGGCTTGCGCTAGTTGTTGAATAGTGGTAGCTGTAGCATTGGCAACTCCAGCTTGTTCCTTGCCTGCCAGGTGTTTGGTCGCCGCAAATTTCTTTTCTAAACTTTTAACATCTCCTATCTTTGGATGATGGGTAAAAGCTGCTCGCCAATCCGAATTTCCACATCCTTCATACCAAATCTGAGTTGCCTTTTCTACTAATATTTTCTCTGAAGAGAACGGAAAATGTTGCATTAATTGATTGACCCAATTGTTCGAGCCGCAACATTGGAATAGCTGCTCTTTTGCGGCTTCTTGGCTTTTTTTATTAAAACTTATTAAATCCATATTTTATTATTTATTCGGGTTGTGGTTGCGTTTAAAGTAATCGTCAAATTTATTGGGACTGTAATTTATTCGTTGTTTTTTATTAGCCCTTTCAGGGCTAGCAACCAACCGACAAACTACAGTCCCATTTATTTGGCTGTTACAAACGACGTTGACCTTCCTATAACATAACGCTCAGTTCTTTCCTTAAGCGGTAAACCCTTTTGAAAATTGAGAATTGAAAATTTTAAATTGAAAATTGCCCCCTCTCTTCTTACTCCGCCAAACTAGTCCCCTGCATAATCCAACAGCGAATTTTATCTCGTTCTTCAGGCGTAATCCCCGTTTTATTATTCTGTGGCATTGTCTTCGTAATAACAACTCGTTGCATGATTTTATCCGTTAATTTGACAATATCCTGCGGCGTATCATAAACTACCCCATTTGGCGGAGCGGTCCAAACATCATCGGTTGGACTAGCAGAATGGCAACTCACACATCTTTCCTGAAAAATAGGATAAATTTCTGTAAAAGAAACCTTTTCACATTCGCCGCCAATAGTTGTAGGAGCGGTAATAAATACCGTGGAAATTAGAATCAGCGAAGCGATAGGAATGACCCAAACCGACTGTTGATTTTTTTCTTTTAGATTATGATAATGTTTGATGCCTGCACTTCCCAAAGTCAAGAGGGCAAGAATTAACCAAGGATAGTCATGTCCAAAGGTGCTAGGAAAATGATTGCTAATCATCACAAATAGCACGGGTAAAGTGAAATAATTATTATGAAAAGACCGCAGGCCAGCAAATTGCCCAATCGCAGGGTCTAAATAAGTCCCTTCTTTAGTCGCTTTAACCATTGCTTTTTGGGCAGGAATAATGACAAAAAATACATTACCTGCCATGAAAGTACCAATCAATGCCCCGAAATGAATAAATGCAGCTCTGGCATTAAATACTTGCGTATAAAAATAGGCGAAACCAATTAAAATCAGGAAAAGCGTAATGCCAAATAATAAAGGTTTTTTAAGTAGCGGGGTACGACTTAATCCATGATAAATCCCATAACCAATGGCAAGGGAGGCGATGCTAAGACCTATCGCAGTAGTCGATGATAATTCTATCAAACCATCGGGTTTTAGCAACATCGCCTCTGCATTAAAATAGTAGACAATGCATAATAAACCAAAGCCCGTTAACCAAGTAAAATAAGCTTCATATTTAAACCAATGCACGCCCTTGGGCATTACCTTAGGCGCTACTTGATATTTTTCTACAAACCAAAAACCACCTCCATGCAACATCCACATATCTCCTTTTAACTCTGGTCGATTTTTATTTTTATGCATACTATTTTCCATAAAAACAAAAAAGAAAGAAGTGCCTATCCAGGCAATACCAAACGTAATATGTAACCAACGGATAAGAATATTCATCCATTCATGAAGATGACCTACATAGAGCGTATCTCTAAAATAGTAATAGACTAAAAAGAAGAGTAAGAGTATGCAAAAGATAATGCCTGTATAGATATATTCATTAGAACTGACTAGGTTTTCGGTTAATAATTCTTGTTTTTCTGGGGCTAATTTTTCGTTTTTGACAACCTCATTTTTGAGCCCCTGCGTCTTATGACTCATTTGGGTTAGAAAAAATAAAAGGATTAATATGCTAAAGAATACTATAATCATAAATGGAAATTAAGTGCTGGTTGCTGGTTGCTGGTTGCCGTAGAATAACTAGCAACCAGCAACCAGCAACTAAAATAACCTATGCTTTTGCCCTCCCAATATCTGCTTTCCAAAAGGAGCAGCGCCAACCAATTCATTTTGAAAAGCAATTTGCCCATTAACGATGGTATGATTGACCTTTCCAAAAAGTGTCTGATGAAGATAAGGGGTCGCTTTATGCCTATGTTCGATTAACTCTTCTTTTACCTGAAAAGTTGTTTCGGGTTGCCAAATGGTTATATCTGCATCAAATCCTACTTTCAATTCACCTATTCTATGCTGTAAATCTAAGAAATGAGCAGGTTTTGAAGTTAGTAAAGGAATAAATTCAGTTATCGACATTTCTCCTTTTAATGCCGTCCAACTAGCCGACAATAGGAACTGTAAACCAGCAATGCCTCCCCAAGCCTTTGCCAAATTTCCGCTTTCCATTTCTTTGATGGAAGGTGGGGCAGGGGAGTGGTCACTACTAATAAAATCAATGATTCCTGTTTTTAAGGCTTGTCGAAGATGCCTACCGTTGCTTTTCGCTCTGATGGGCGGCGCACATTTATATAGCGTATTGCCATCAGGAATGCTTTCTGCGTTAAAAAAGAAGTAATGCGGACAAGATTCAACGGTAAAAGGAACACCAGCTTGCTTTTGTTGCCCAATCCAATCAATCATTTCATCAGAAGCCAAATGAACGATATGTGCTTTACATTGATGTTTCTTTGCGAATCCAACGAACTTTTTAATAGCTTCATTCTCCCAAGCTTTAGGTCGAGATTTTAAATAAGCTTGATAACTCTGAGGGGCATACTTCAAATCATCACTCGCAGGCAAAGTATCTAATTCACAATGTGCCAAAACAGGTATGCCTAAATGTTGAACACCTCCCATTAATTTATCCAAATCAGCTAAGGGAATATTGGGAAACTCCTTAATCCCCGAATGAGACAAAAACACTTTTACCCCTAAACAACCTGCTGCAATAAGTGCTTGTACCTCCTTTATAGAATCATCAATTGCCCCAGCCCAAAAACCGCAGTTGACATACAATTTACCTTGACTAGCCGCTAATTTTTTCCTAAAAGCCCCCAGATTAGTAACGACTGGACTAGAATTTAAGGGCATATCCACCACCGTCGTAATGCCGCCTCTGGCAGCAGCTTTGGTTGCCGATTCAAAGCCTTCCCAAGTTGTTCGACCAGGCTCATTAATATGTACATGCGCATCAATAACCCCTGGCATAATGACGCTATCGGAATAACCTAAGGCATTTTTTACTTGTTGTCCGATATGAATGGCGGCTATTTTACCATTCGCTATCGTTAGACTTGCTGGTTGCAATTGTCCATCAATGAATACTTGATTGCTGTAAATGTGGTAATTATCTTGGTACATTAGACTTTTTTAAATTTTCTAAACCTAATTAATCCGTTGGCCGAAAATGTAGTATGCCGTCAATGCAGGTCAGGAGACCTGTGGATAGCGGTTTCTAGCCTGGAGACTAGAAACATCGAAAACCGATAAAATATTCGATATTCCTAGTCTCCAGACTAGGAATCAATATCTAGTCGTCTGACGATGCTCATTTTGAAAACTTACAAAATATATTTTTGTCAATGGAATCTCTAATCTCACATCTCTGCTCTCTCTTCTCAATTCAGCTATACAAACTCATCAAAACCTTCTCCGCAGTCATCGGTGCAACATAAGTAATTGTCGCTTGAGCATTATAAGCCAGAATAGCATTACAAAGTGCAAAATAAGCCCCGATACCGTACATTAAAGGCGGTTCCCCAACCGCTTTAGATTTCAAAATGGCTAAGTCGCTACCTGCTGTTTCCAGATAATGCACCGCCACTTCTTTCGGAACAGAATAAATGTCTGGTATTTTATAATTCGCCAAATTGGAAGATTTTAAAACGCCTGCTTCATTATAAATCAATTCTTCCATCGTCATCCAACCAATGCCTTGCGCAAGCCCGCCTTCTATTTGTCCTAGGTCAACTGCTCGATTCATACTAGTGCCAAAATCATGAACGATTTGTACGGCATCAAATTCATAATTGCCCCGAATACAATCCACAGTACAAGTAGTAATCGCCGTACCATAAACATGATAGGCAAAAGGATGTCCTTTTCTAGTCGTATTATCAAAATTAATTCTCGGTGTGGCATAATGCCCTTTTGCACTCAAATTAATCCTGTTTTGGAAAGCCAATCGAATGAGGTCTTTCCATAAAATGCTATGTTGATTGTCTTTAGAAGTAATGGTATTATTGTCAAAAATAAGGACGTTCGATTTTGGAATGTCCCATTTTGTAACCAACAACTTTTTCAAACGGCTGATAATTTGCTTACAAGCATCCTGCAAGGCTTTCCCATTTAAATCGGCGGTTGCACTAGCTGCGGACGGAGAAGTATTGGCAACCCGAGTCGTATTGGTGGTTTCTAGTTTAATCTGACGTTCCTCAATACCAAAATTACTAGCTGCCACCTGAATCATTTTTGAACTCACCCCTTGCCCCATTTCAATAGCGCCTGTACTAATTCCGACACTACCATCGCTATACACATGTACCAATGCCCTAGCGTTATTCATCATCGTATTGGTAAAAGAAATACCAAAACAAATAGGCATTAAAGCCAAGCCTTTCTTAGTATATTTATTATCTGCATTATATTGCTTAATGTCTGATTCAAGCTGTCCAATGTCATATCTGTTCTTGGCTTGAAACCAACAATTTTTCGCCTCACACGCTTCTGTTTTCTGACCGTAGGAAAATTCGGAACCCTCTTCCAAAAGGTTTCTTTCCTGTATTAATTGAGCGGGAATACCAATTTTTCTAGCTGCATGGTGAATAGCCGCTTCTATCACATACATTCCTTGTGGGCCACCAAAACCTCTAAAAGCCGTATTTGGCGGTAAATTAGTCCGACAAGAATAAGCATCCACCGTCACATTAGGTATAAAATAACTATTGGTCGCATGAAATAATGTTCTTCCTAAAACAGCAGGTGATAAATCTGCGGCAGCACCACCATTTTGAAAATATTGCCCTTCAAAAGCGACAATCTTATAATTTTTATCTAAACCTATTTTATAACGACTTCTATAGGGATGCCTTTTCCCTGTCATCTGCAAATCTTCCCCTCGTTCTAAAATATATTTTACAGGTCGATTGGTCAAAAAACTAGCCAAAGCAACCATTGCTGCCCAAGGAGACGCTTGGTCTTCTTTGCCACCAAAACCACCACCTATCCGATTGACATCCACCTCAATTTTATTCATGGAAACCCCAAGCACTTTAGCCACCGTTCGTTGTACCGCAGTTGGTCCTTGAGTAGAACTATAAATTTTTATACTGCCATCTCCATTAGGAATGGCATAAGCACCTTGTGGTTCTAAATAGACATGTTCTTGTCCACCAGATTCGGCTCTTCCCTCAAACACATATTCGCAATCCAAAAAACTACTATCGGTATCGCCCATTTTGAGCGCAATGGGGTCACTTAAAAAATGCTTGCGTTGATAGGCTTCTATGGGGTCAATAATTACCTCTTTTGCTTGTATGTTGACTTCAATCAATTGACTTGCCTTATGGGCAATTAGTTCGGTTTCTGCCACAATGATTAATATAGGCATGCCGATAAAATGGACTTCCTGTTCGGCTAATAGGGGCTCATCAGGAATAATTCCACCCACCTGATTTTCTCCAGGAATATCTTTATAAGAAATTATTTGAATAACCCCAGCCATAGTTGCTGCCTTAGAAGTATCCATACTTTCGATATGCCCATACGCTATTTTTGAATAATAGACCTTAGCAAATAAAGTGCCTGCCAATTCAGAAAGGTCATCGAGGTATTTTGTTCTACCTGTAACATGTAAAGGCGCATCTATATTAAAAGATTTTTTTCTTTTTTTTATGTTAGAATTGCTGGTCATTGCGTAATTATTTGTGTCCGTTCAATTTTCTCTGGCGAAGTAACACAACTCTCTGAGTTGTGAAAGCTATGTATATGGCACAACTCAGAAAGTTGTGTTACTTTGCTAGTACTTATTAAACGGATATAATTATTTTTTCAAACACTAAATCTGCCTGTTCTATTGCTAAAAATTGTGCTATAAAAAGTTGTCTAGCCAATAATCGTTTATAGTCGGCTGACCCTCTCGCATCACTAATCGGTGCAATTTCTGTATATAGAGTAGAAATAGCTGCTTTAATTAAAACCTCTGTAAGTATTTTTCCTGTAAGAAAGGCACTTGTTTTATGTAAATAAGTTGGAATTGGGCCAACCCCACCAACAGCTAAGTGGATGTCTTGAATAAGCCCATCTTTTAGCTCAAATTTGGAAGCAAAGTTAACACTAGCTATATCAAAATATTTTCGTTGACTCACTTTTTCGAAATGGAATTTAGTCAAATTACTTGGTAATTTAAACCTTATTTTTTCTAAAACTTCCCCTCCATTTAAATCTATCTGTTTATAGCCTTTATAAAATTCTTTTAAGGCTAAAGACCTCCTATTTCCATCCTTTTCCAAAATCAGCGTGCTATCTAATGCCAATAAAAGAATCGTAAAATCACCAATAGGAGAGGCATTTACCAGATTGCCTCCGATGGTTGCCATATTTCTAATTTGAGTAGAAGAGAGTAACTTGAAAATATAGTCCGAATCTGGCAATGCTTTTTTAAATAATTCAGAACGATATAAACTGCCCATCGTTTCTGCTGCGCCAAAAGTGCAAAATCCATCCTTAATTTCAATGCCTTTCATCGCCGAACGGTCATAGATAGGCATGGCTTCCGTTTCATACATGGCAACTGGACGTTGCACATATAAATCCGTCCCGCCGCCTAATTTTACCGTTCCGTTAGTCGTTGTTTCAATAGGTTGAATGGCTAATAGGCGTTCTGGAATATTCTTAAAATAAGTAGGAATATATTTTTCGGCAACTAGCCGATCAATACTAATTTTAGATAAATCTTGTTGGACTTGCGCAATAATATTTTCAGCCGCCCTTTCAATACTTTTATATCCCGTACAACGGCAGATATTTCCGTCAATTGCTCCAATAATTCCTGCGGTAGAAACGGTTTCATTCGCCAATAAATAACCAGAAAGCGAAACGACAAACCCAGGTGTACAAAAACCACATTGCGTTCCATAAGCATCCACCATCGCTTTTTGGACAGGAGAAAGGGTTTCCATATTTAAGCCCTCAATCGTCACGATATGTTTTCCCTGTGCATTCACCAAAGGGGTGATGCAGGAGGTCATGGATTGATAAAATACGCCATCTTCGGTTAGTTCACCTACCAATATAGAACAAGCTCCACATTCGCCTTCTTTACAAACCAATTTTGAACCTTTGAGCTGTTTTTCTTTTCGGATAAAATCTAATAGTGCTATCCCAGAAGCAGCGGACGTTTTAACCAGTTGATTATTTAGAATAAATGTTATCATACGATAGAGATAAAATCAAAAAGGAAACTGTTTGGATTTAATGCGAATATTTGTAATAATAATTATCCGTGTCCCTTTATTCATCTGTGGTATAAAATCATTACCACAGATGAATAAAGGGACACGGATTTTTGACAAACCTTAATACTCAACTTTATCTTCCTTAGCCGCCCACGATTCAAAAACAGCAATACCTTCTTTTCTTAATAATTGTTCGGTCGGAATTTGGCGTTTTTCAATGGGAAGCGGAATTTCTTTGTAGATAAAATCATCATCAAAGCCTATTTTGGCCGCATCTTCTCGGCTGGCAGCAAAAATAATTTTTTCGGGTCTAGCCCAATAAATAGCACCCAAACACATAGGGCATGGTTCACAGGAAGTATAAAGCGTACATCCTTCTAACTGAAAAGAATTTAAGTTTTTACAAGCATCTCTAATGGCTACTACTTCTGCATGCGCCGTGGGGTCATTTGTAGAGGTGACTTTATTATTTCCCTGTCCTATAATTTTCCCATTTTTATCGACAATAATTGCCCCAAATGGACCTCCGTCATTGGCTTCCATTCCATTTGCTGCCAATTGGATAGCTTGTTTTAAAAAGAAACGATTTTTATCTTTCATAAAGTGGTATTATTAAGTGTATCTGAGAAAACAAGTGTTTTGTGGTTGGCTAAATATTGTTGTAATTTCTGTTCATTTATTTCTGGATTAACAGGTAGGTGATGAGTGATGGCATAAGAAGAACTAATAATACCTAATTTGGTACATTGTTCAACATCCTGATTATTGATCATACCATATACCACACCTGCTGCGAAAGCATCTCCCGCGCCATTGGAATTGACCACATTGACAGCAAGCGGACGAATAATTTTTTCCATGCGCTGGTCTAGGCAATAGACCCCCATCTTACCTAAAGTAATAAAAACTTTTTTGATGCCTTTATTCAAAAATATTCTACCTGCTTTTTCAAGGTCTTTTTCTGTCGCTATTTTGATTCCAGAAAGCAACTCTGCTTCGTATTTATTAGATTTGAGTGCAGTCACATAGGGAAGTAAGTTTTTTGCTCGTAAGGATTTAATACTTGAGACGGTATCTAATAAGAATTGCTGTTCAGGATTGGATTGGACGATACTATTTAAAGCCGATTCCGAGATGTTGGTATCTAAAACTGCAAGTCTGGCATTTTTAATAACCTCCTCCTTTTTTCTAAAAAAAAGAATATCCATTTCTTCACATATATCCATAGCAGATAATCCTAATGCCAAATCATTTTCCTCGTCCATTATAGCCATGTAGACCGCAGAGGCCTTATTTTTTAAAAATAAACTATCTCGAATATCAATGGCAAGGTCGGCGCAACTATCTCTAATTTGTCTACCATATATATCATCACCGATTGGACAAATCAGTTTGGTGTTGATGCCAAGCCGTACAAGGTTTTCCGCAATATTCCGGCCAACTCCAGTCATAGATACTTGTAAGCTTCCTAAGTTGGAGTCTCGATACTTAATTTTATGCCTAGAAAAACCTGTAAGACCAATACTTGCCCCTCCTATGACGCAGACATAAGGGGCTTCATTAACAATATATCCTTTCCCTTTAATGTATCCCTTTTTTATTAAATTTGATAAATGTACTCCTACAGATGACCGAACAATGCCCAATTCTTCTGCTAAATCCTTTTGGGAAATCATTGGATTTTGTCTAATTTTCTCTAATATTTCCGCTTCTCTTTTTGTCATTTAATAAACTTTAGTTTAAAAACAGGCATTTGTGTTTAAGATTAAATAATCGTTGTAAGCATTACAAAAAGATGATAATGTTTATTTTTGATACGTTATTAGTTTATAATTAAGTACAATTTTAAGAAAAATCAAAACTACATCCTAATAAATTTAAATTTAGTAGGATATAAATAAATTTTTAAAAATAAATATTTGTTTAGAAATAAACAAATGTTATATTTGATTCGAAATTATTAATTTACAGGTATATGACCACCTTAATCAAAAATGCAACCATCATCACTAGCTCTGTGGACTAGAGGAATCTTCCATATAAAAATACCTTATTTTTACTATTTTTGAAAAACGAAAATATATTGATGAAAATAAACCGAGTTATATTAATTGTTTTAGATAGTGTGGGGATAGGCGCCTTACCAGATGCCCATTTATATAATGATGAAGGAAGTAATACTTTAGGAAATATAGCGAAATATTATCCTGACTTAGACCTTCCGAACCTAACTGCCCTTGGCTTGGGAAATATTGATATGACAAATGCCTTAGCTAAAACGAAAACCCCATTAGCTGCTTATGGAAAAGCTATTGAACAATCGGCAGGGAAGGACACGACGACTGGTCATTGGGAAATCTGTGGAGTTATTTTAGAAAAACCTTTTCCAACTTTTCCTAATGGTTTTCCAAAAGAATTTATAGCTCGTTTTGAACAAGCCATTGGCTGTAAAACCATTGGTAATAAAACGGCATCAGGAACAGCAATTATCAATGAATTGGGGGCAGAACATTTGAAGACAAAATCTCCTATTGTCTATACTTCTGCCGATAGTGTGTTTCAGATTGCGATGCATGAGGACATTTATCCTATTGAGGAGCAATATAGAATTTGCAAATTAGCGAGAGCAATGTTGGTAGGAGATTATGAGGTAGGTAGAGTAATTGCTCGACCTTTTATTGGGGAAATCGACAATTTTACACGAACCGAAAGAAGGAAAGATTTTTCAGTAAGTCCGCCGACTACTTTGTTGAATGCAATTCAAAATAGTCACCAAGAAGTACGGTCTATTGGTAAAATCATAGACATTTTTTCGGGACAAGGGATAGACTATTCTACCAAAACAGCCAATAATAGCGAAGGGATTGAAGAAACGATAAAGGCTATCAAAGCGCCATCAACAGGCCTTATTTTTACTAATTTAGTAGATTTTGATATGTTGTATGGGCATCGTAGAAATATTGCAGGATATGCGAAATGCCTAATGGAATTTGATGAGCAAATCCCTACTATTTTGAAAAATTTACAAAGCGATGATTTATTAATTATAACCGCAGACCATGGAAATGATCCTTCTGCTCCTGGTACTGACCATACAAGAGAATATATACCGCTCCTTAATTATGGAAAAATGGTCAAAGCAGGTAAAAATATAGGAACGAGACAGTCGTTTGCAGATATTGCAGCGACCATTGCTGCTGCTTTAAATGTAAATTTTAATACACCTGGAGCGCCTTATCTTTCGGACATCTTAAAAGAGATTCACTAAATGAGGGAATTAATCAAAAGAAAAAGAGACGGGTTTGAATTAAGTAAGGAAGAACTTGCCTTTATTATTAATGGGTTCGTTGCTGGTGAAATCCCAGATTATCAATTGGCTGCTTTTTTAATGGCGGTTTATTTTAAAGGTTTGAATTACGAAGAAACAGCTAATTTGACCGATGTCATGATGCGTTCAGGAGCATTGATTGACCTTTCGGAAGTAAAAGGAATAAAAGTAGATAAGCATAGTACTGGTGGAGTTGGCGATAAAACAACCTTAGTGCTGGGGCCATTGGTTGCGGCGGCAGGAGTGCGGGTGGCAAAGATGTCTGGACGAGGACTTGGTTTTACGGGTGGCACTATAGATAAATTGGAATCTATTCCAGGTTTGAATCTTAAATTGACGACCCAACAATTTATGGATAAAGTAAAAAAAAATGGAATCGTTATTTGTGGACAAAGTGAGCATTTAGTGCCTGCCGATAAAAAACTATATGCCCTTAGAGATGTAACGAGTACCGTTGATAATATCTCTTTAATTTCTTCTAGCATCATGAGCAAAAAGTTAGCTTGTGGAGCAGATGCAATAGTGATTGATATTAAAGTAGGAAGTGGTGCTTTTATGAAAACGGAGCAACGGGCAACGGAATTAGCTAAGATGATGATTGGAATTGGTACGAAAATGAACAAAAAGGTAATTGCCGTACTTTCTTCGATGCAGGAACCACTTGGTTATGCGGTAGGAAATGCTTTGGAGGTTAAAGAAGCCATTGATACCTTAAAAGGACAAGGGCCAAAAGATTTAACTGCGCTGTGTTTAGAATTAGGCAGTCAAATGTTAGTGCTTGGAGAAGTTACTGCCAACAAAAAAGAAGCAGTAAGTATCCTAGAAAAATTAATAAATTCAGGAGCAGCGTTTGAAAAATTTAAAACATTAATTCAATCTCAAGGAGGAGATATTCAATATATTGAGCAACCTGATTTATTACCAAACACCTCCTTTTTACAAATTTACAAAAGTAACAAATCAGGGTATTTAAAGGAGATAAATGCTAGAAACATAGGCTTAGCCTCTATGGAATTAGGTGCAGGCAGACAAACAAAGGATAGTGAAATTGATTATGGTGCAGGTATCCTTTTACAAAAAAAGGTTGGAGAATATATTCAAAAAGGACAACAATTAGCTATCTTGTATTCGAGTAACGAGCGTAAGTTTGCAAAAGCTAAAGAATTATTGGATTCGGCTTTTATAACAAATAAAACAAAGGTAATCTCGAAACCTTTAATACTAAAAACGATTAGCAGTTAATTTATATGGCAAACACAAAGACAGGAGCAAAAAATAGTAAAATCAAAAACCATTCCCCAACCCTATTTCAGCGGAATGATGGCATCCCTTTTGACAGCAGTCTTTTTGAAAACATCAACATCAATAAAAGTGCCGTTGAAAGAAGAGCAGGGACGTTGACCAAACGAAGGTCTGTTAAAAAAGAATGGCAAGCCGCTTGGTTGCTAAAAGCCATTACTTGTATAGATTTGACAACGCTGGCAGGGGATGATACGAAAAGTAATGTCCATCGACTTTGTGCTAAAGCAAAATCACCCGTTAGGGCAGATTTGTTGGAAGCAATGGAAATGAAGGAGGCGAATATTCAAGTAGGGGCGGTCTGTGTTTATCATAATCTTATTACAGAAGCGAAAGCTGCATTGACGGGTAGTGCTATTCCCATTGCGGCTGTTTCAACAGGTTTTCCAGCTGGACAAATAGATTTGGCAGACAAATTAAGGCAAATAGAAAAATCTGTCGCAGCAGGTGCTAAAGAAATTGACATTGTGATTAGTCGAGGCTTAGTCATTCAATCAAAGTGGAAGGAATTATATGACGAAGTAGCCGCTTGTCGAAAAGCTTGTGGCGAGGCTCATTTAAAAACGATTTTGGCAACTGGCGAAATTCCCACCTATACAAAAGTCGCAAAAGCAAGTTGGGTCAGTATGATGGCAGGGTCTGATTTTATTAAAACAAGTACGGGGAAAGAAAGTGTGAATGCGACTATCCCCGTAAGCTTGGTAATGATACGAGCCATTAGAGCCTATCATGAATTAACTGGTTTTAAGGTTGGTTTTAAACCAGCGGGAGGCATTCGGAAGGCAAAACAAGCTTTGGCTTGGCTAATTTTAATAAAAGAAGAATTGGGCAATGACTGGTTAACGCCTCATTTATTTAGATTTGGCGCAAGTAGCCTATTGGGAGATATTGAAAGACAATTAGAACATTTTGTTACTGGAAATTATTCGGCTGCTTATCGGCATCCGATGGCTTAGAAAAAGAGGTTAGAAGTCAGACCGAAAAATAAATTTTTCTGTCAGAGGTCAGACTTGTGATGTGGACAAGGTTGCAAATCTGACCTCTGACAGTTATCGAAGATAACGGTCTGACTTCTGACATCTAAAAATAATAATATGAAGATTAAAGAAATATACGAAACTATGGCTTATGGCCCTGCTACGGAAAGTGCTGCTGTGGCTATTGACTTTCTGGACACACATAACAGAACTTTTCAATTATTCATTGACGGGGAATGGAAAGAACCCGCATCCCGCAATTATTTTGAGACGATTAACCCTTCCACGAAAGAAAATTTAGCAAAAATAGCAGTAGCTAACGCACAAGATGTGGACGAAGCGGTTGTTGCTGCGAATAAAGCCTTGCCCAAGTGGAAAGCAATTGGCGGTTATCAAAGAGCAAAGTATTTATATGCTTTAGCTAGACAAATTCAAAAACACGCTCGGCTTTTTGCGGTCTTAGAATCTCTAGACAATGGAAAACCTATCCGAGAAACGAGAGACATTGATATTCCATTAGTTGCCAGGCATTTTTACCATCATGCAGGTTGGGCGCAACTTAAAGATACACAGCTTAAAGACTATGAGGAAATTGGAGTAGTAGGGCAAATCATACCTTGGAATTTTCCTTTATTGATGTTATCTTGGAAGATTGCACCCGCTTTAGCTATGGGCAACACCATTGTCTTAAAACCAGCAGAATTTACTTCCTTAACAGCACTTTTGTTTGCAGAGATTTGCCAACAAGTCGGCTTGCCAAAAGGTGTTGTGAATATTATTACGGGAGATGGTACTACTGGAGCAGCTTTGGTGAATCATCCTACTGTTTATAAAATTGCGTTTACGGGGTCTACCGAAGTAGGAAAAATTATTAGAAAAGCTACGGCTGGAAGTGGTAAAAAACTTTCTTTAGAATTAGGTGGAAAATCTCCCTTTATTGTTTTTGAAGATGCGGATTTAGATAGTGTGGTAGAAGGGGTAGTAGATGCAATTTGGTTCAATCAAGGACAAGTTTGCTGTGCAGGTTCCAGGTTATTGGTTCAAGAAAGTATCGCAGACAAGTTATATGAAAAAATAAAAGTTAGAATGGAGCAGCTCCGAGTGGGGAATGCCTTAGATAAAAATATTGATATTGGCGCTATTATTGCGCCCGTCCAGCTAAAAGTAATAGAAGATTTGGTACAACAGGGGATTGCCGAAGGAAGTACTTTATGGCAGCCATCTTGGGCTTGTCCAAAAGAGGGGTACTTCTATCCACCAAGTCTATTTACGAATGTTGCTCCTTCCGCAACTATTGCACAAGTAGAAATATTCGGCCCTGTTTTGGTTGCCATGAGCTTTAGAACCCCTAAAGAGGCGGTGAAATTAGCGAATAATACGAGGTATGGTTTGGCTTGTAGTTTATGGACGGAAAATATCAACCTAGCCTTAGATATTGCCCCTCAAATAAAAGCTGGCACCCTTTGGATAAATTGTACCAATGTTTTTGATGCAGCGGCTGGTTTTGGCGGATATAGAGAATCTGGTTTTGGAAGAGAAGGCGGCAAAGAAGGCTTATTTGAATATGTTAAGCCAAGAATAGAAGCCGAATTTTCAGATAAACCATTCATAAAACCGGCTAAAAAATCGAAAGCGACTAAAAATGAACTTCCTCCACAAGGCATTGATAGAACGACTAAAATGTATATTGGTGGTAAACAATCTCGACCCGATGGTGGCTATAGTACGATTATCAAAAGTATAAATGGAGCGTATATTGGTGAAGTTTCCAAAGGAAATCGAAAAGATATTAGAAATGCCGTAGAAGCGGCACATGCCAGTAATAGTTGGACGAGTCGTACAGGACATTCCAGAGCACAGGTTTTGTATTATATAGCAGAAAATTTAGACATTCGAAAAGAAGAATTTGCCAATAGGTTGGTGCAAATGACCAATCAGCCCAAAGCAACAGCATTAGCGGAAGTAGATATAGCATTGGAAAGAATCTTTCTATACGCTGCTTTGGCAGATAAATATGATGGTCAAGTTCACCACACTACCCACAAAAATGTAACGCTGGCGATGCCCGAAGCAATAGGAGTTTTAGGAATTATATGTCCAGAAGAATCGCCCTTATTAGGCTTTATCTCTACGGTAATTCCTGCTATTACTATGGGCAATAGAGTAGTGGTCATACCTTCAGAAACAGCTCCTTTTTCAGCAACAGATTTTTATCAAATATTAGCAACTTCTGATGTGCCTGCTGGCACTATTAATATTGTTACGGGCGCAAAAGAGGAATTAACGACCGTTTTAGCCAAACATAATGACGTAGATGGATTATGGTATTTTGGTAGTAAAACGGGTAGCAAAGCAGTAGAATCATTAGCTGCGGATAACATGAAACGAACATGGGTAAATAATGGTAAATATAGAAATTGGAAGGAGAAAGCACATAGCGAAGGGGAAGACTTTTTAAGAAAGGCTAGTCAAATTAAAAATATTTGGATTCCTTATGGAGTCTAGAGGTTTGATTTGTAAATGATTGATAAGGTTGAGATGTTGCCTTGTTGTCATGTTCTATCGACAACAAGGCAACATCGGAACATCGCAACAAGGCAACTATAAAAACAATAAAATGAATAGTTTACATTTAGGCGCACAACCTGGAGATATTGCAGAAACCGTATTATTACCAGGAGACCCATTAAGAGCAAAATTTGTAGCAGAAAATCTACTAGACAAAGCAGTTTGCTATACGAATGTTAGAGGAATGTTAGGCTATACGGGGTATTATCAAGGCAAAAGAGTATCTATTCAAGGAACGGGGATGGGCATGGGAAGTGCAGCCATTTATGTACATGAATTAATCAATACTTATGGCGCTAAAAACTTAATTAGAGTAGGAACTTGTGGCTCCATACAAAAAGATATGGAGGTCGGGCAGGTAATATTAGCCATGAGTGCTTCGGGGGATGCAGATGCCAATGCACTATATTTTAAAGGAATGCATTATGCGGCAACCGCTGACTTTGATTTATTATTAAAAGCTTATAATACGGCGGTCAAGCTAAACATTAAAACACATCAAGGCACTATTTTTAGTACGAATACTTTTTATGATACGGCCCCAAACCGTTGGGACATTTGGGAAAAGCATGGCATTTTAGGCGTGGATATGGAAACGCAAATACTCTTTACGTTAGCCAAGCGATTTGATGCGAAGGCGCTTTCCATCTTAACAGTTAGTGATAATATCCGCACGGGAGAAGCCTCTAGTGCTAAAGAAAGGGAACAGTCTTATATGGATATGATGCGAATTGGATTTGAGTTGGCTTAGGGTAGATGTGTACCATCAGTTAATAATAAATAAGGAAAATATTTATAATAATTTGGGAAGTTTAACCCATCTAGTCGGTTATTCAGAGAATAGAGAATAGAGAATAGAGACCTAACCTCTACTCTCTATTCTCTCAAATAATGGCTTAAATTCAATAAATAAACCCTAACCTTACTAATTCTTTACCAATTTTATGATTGGGCCACCCTGCGTTTCTCCTACTAGTTGAATGAAATAAATACCTGAGGTCAAATTAGTTGGAAGGTTTACCAATTGATTAGTTGTCATTTTTTGTTGGTGAATTGTTTTACCAAGCAAGTCATAAACAAAGACATCGGGTGTTGTCGCCCATTGTTGGAAATCATATTGAATGTAAACGTAGTCTTGGATAGGATTTGGGTATACTTTAAAATTTAAGTCTTCTTGAATAAAATCATTGACTCCGACCGTAGTAGCATCCCAGACTATGAAATTATCTACGCCTGCTTTGATTGCGGAAGATGGGTCCGTGGAGCTTATCTCAAAGTTAATCGTCATCGTTTCAGAGGGACTAATAAAGTCTTTTACTTGGATACTAGCACTTCTCCATTGTGGAAGAGAGAAAGTTTCTAAATCAAGGTCTGTGGTAATTTTATCAATAACTACGGTGTCTGTGCCATTTTCCAAATAGACATATAACGTATCTTCCCCTTTTATTATATCATAACCAAGAATTGCATTTCCAAAATTGGTATGATAACCTATTTGTGGGTTTTCCATAGTACTAATATCGAAAGAAGGGGAAGTTAAAGTTGTTTTACCTATAAAAAATAAACCATCTTCAAAACTTGCTTCGTTTGCCGTCAGGTAACATTTTTCGCCAATATCCCCGTCCACATCACTCGTTAATAAGGGGAAATTTTCTAATATTACGGGTACGCCGAACTCAAAACCATTGGCGGAGAATATATTTTCGTTAGCAACCGTCCAACCTAAATCTAAAGCAAAAGGGTCTTCAATTCCTTTTTCTAATTGAATAGTTAGGGGATTATTACTTTCATTTAAATTTAGATCGGTTAATAATTGCGTTTTATAGCCCCATGCACCTACCAAAATACTATACACACTTTCAAAAACGCCATCGAAAACGAATTGCCCATTATCATCAGATACGGTTTCGAGCATCGTTTCATTGTCCATGATTTGAACGGTTACTCCACCAACTGGCGTTCCCTGTTCGTCTACGGTAACCATGCCTGCCAAATTAAAGGAAGGAGTTTCTTCTAGACTAACCATCAACAAAGTTAGTTCCCCATTTATCAATTCAACGCTTGCTTGTTGGGCCTTAAATCCTCTCTTTGAGATACTAACCTCGTAAGTGCCAGCTTCGACTAATCCTGTTTTAAACGCTCCCTTTAAATCAGATTCAATATTGATGGCAGTATTATTAATAGAAATAACTGCATTGGGAATTACTTCGCCATTCGCTGCATTTGTAATGACTCCTTCTAGATAGCATGCTTTGATATAGGTCGGTTCTAAAACAAAAAGCCCATTTTCAGAATCGGACATTAATATTAAACCAGAAGGTAAAAAAGGATAGGCGCCCCATGAACCCACAAAACCTCCAACACCATTTGGGGAAGTATCAAAATTGCCTACTTCGATTAAATTGTCTGGACGACTTGCATCGACAATTACACAACCATCACCATAATGAGAGAGGATTAAAAAATCATTTAATACATGCACATTATGCGGGATAACGCCCTGCCCTTTGGTGGCTAAAGGAACAAATTGGTCTAATTCTTTAATATCATTTAGGTCGGAAATATCATAAGCAGTAGTCGGTGCATTCCCTCTTTCTTCGGTTGTAAAAACCGTTTTGCCATCATCAGATGCCCAGGCATTATGAGTAAAGGCAACAGGTGTTTGTTGGCTTGCTAATAATTGCACATTATTTTTATCGGATACATCATGAATGGTTAAATTGCCAGTTTCTATATCCGAGCTATAAGCGATGTTATCTCTAACGAAAACATCATGAGAATAAACAGCTTGCCCCTTTCCTACCAATTGGGGTTGATTCGGGTCAGAAAAAAGGTCCAGAATTAATAAGCCTCCTGAATTTAAATTAGTACCTGACAAATAGCCATATCCATTTTCATCAATATATAAATTATGACAAGAACGTAAAGAATCGGTGCCTCCTTCTAAGGTGGTACTCCAGAAATAATGGCTGATTGAATTTGGTAGATTCGATAAGTCAATCACTAAAAGCGCATCGCTTGCTTCCGTCGTAACATAAGCACGACTTCCAAAAGTTTTAATATCTCTCCACTTAGAACTACTTCCCGTTACAAAGGCTACCTCGGTAGGGTTTGACTTGTCGGCTAAACTTACAATAGATACGCCCGTTTGCGTGCCAACCAAAGCGTATTCTGTACCATCTTCGGTTGCATAGCCCCATATATCGTTAACAAATTGATTATAAGGTAAGTTAGAAACAAGGGTCACATTACTTTGGGCAGTTAAGGAAAGACTGGTCAATAATAAAAAAACAATCGAGTAAATAAATCTCATTAATTAGTATTTTAAATAGCGTTCGAAATGGTGTAAAGGTTAATTTTTAAATTACACATTTTACAAATATATATTCAAAAAGAGAAGAATGACTTTCTTTTATATTTTTTATGGGAAAAATTATACTTTTAGTCTGCCACCAATCTTTTATTCCTTCAATTCTTATACTCTCTTAATTCAAAAAATTACTGAATCAGCCAATTAAAATTGGCGATTACATGAAATTAGGCACCGAAATCATTTTTATAAGAAAACCCTTTATTACCATAGGGGTAATTTTTTGTTTTGAAACTATTTGCCATTTTTAGTTGATGTTGGTTGAGGGTAGCTTTTTGTGTTGGGAGTCTTTTGAAGTAATGACCCCGTGTATATCCAACTGATGAGAGATAAGGTTCATTATTTTAAATTTCCTCCGTAATATTAACATCAGAAAAACGGATGTCAAAAATGATATTGGAGCAATAGAATCCTGACCGTTCAATAGCTTTTCTGGAAGCTATATTGTCCAATGTAGTGGAGCAAATAGGTTTTCTACCTTCTTTTAGTACTCGGTTAACTTGCATTTGCATCACTTTTGTAGCAATACCTCGCCCTTGATAATCTCTATTTACGATGATTCCTAAATCAGCTATTCCGGGTTGTGAATCGCTGATTCTGCGCTCACATGTGGCAATGATTACCCCTGATTCCTTCACCATAAATATTTCTTTTCTTGAAACGAGGTTCTCTGTATACCCAAAAGTGTCATTCATCCCTACTTGTTCTTTTAAAAATAATTTAATTGCAGGAATATCTTTAGTAGCAACTAAGGCTATCTTCAAAGGGAAATTGACTGCAATTGCTTTATTCGAATGCTTAAAACAGAAAGTATTCGGTTTGATGGATGTTGAATGAAATAAGCAGGCATTAAATGCAACAGGTTCATTTGAACTCAAGGCAGCAGCGTTAATCAATTCGGATTTAATTAATGCTTCGACTACCTTATCCATTTTCGAAAGATATGCTGTTTCAAGAAATAGCTGAATCAAACAATTTTCCTCGTTGATGCAACAGTACCCTAAAGTATTATTATCCTTTTCGATAAAATAATGCTGCGACGAAGCAATGTAAAGTTGTTCCCACATTGCATCAATAGGGGCGGTCAATTGCTGATATAGTTTAGCCCTTAAACCATTGATTGTATCTGTAATAGCTGATTTTATAAAATTCATATGAGCACCTTGATTTATTAATAAGCTAAGAAAAGTAGGCTCAAAGAAAGAATGACGAGTATTCGACCGATTTTGAATCCCATATTAAAGACTGTTTTACACAAACCTACAAAAAAATGATTATCGTAGTAGGATATTTATTTTTTTATATACTTTTAACGCTAGGTTCGCTCAAATTTTTGATTAATACATAAATTACACGAAATA
>JAFMDF010000579.1 GCA_017857395.1 Bacteroidota bacterium
TTGATTTTTCTTGTAAAAAGTTGGGGAACTTTTTAGCCTCGTTTGCACAGCCTATTATTGACATTTTCTGGTATTAAATCAGGATTTCCCAATTCATACCGAAAATCATTAATTTTTAGCACATTATTATTTAGAAATTGGAACGGTGGTCTTCGCAAACGTTTGGAGTAACTAAACGATAGCGTGTTATTATTTTTTAAATCTCTCGATAAATAAAAAGCAGGAAACCAATTGGTATAATTTTGCTGAATTGTCGCATTATCTGCTAAATCTAATCTATCTAAATCTGTATTTTCGACTCGTAATCCAACTTCAAGGAAATATTTGTCACCCAAATTTTTATTCAACGCAAAATATCCTGCGAGTACTTGTTCGGTATAATTAAAAGAAGTGGTTCGATTAGTCGGTTGCCAAATTTCATTCGTCAAAATATCGGATAATAGGGTGTTTTCTCTATCGGTATAAGTTAGTTTCGCTCCCGCCTCTAATTTTAACCCATTATGATAATATTTTTCTAAATCCGTTTGCGCAGAATAAATAAGGGTATTAGCGGTGGAGTTATTTCTTTCTGTATTATCGGTTAATAGTCCATCTTCATAAGTAGAAGTAGTCATATTATTCCTTGAAACCTGTTGATTGGCATAATCCCCAAATACTTTTAAATTACTTTTTAAAGTATCTAATGTCCAAGTGTAATTTAGGGTGGTGGTATAAAGCTGCCCATCAAAAATACCTGCTACAATTGCTTGTCCATTTTGAATTTGTGAACCTTGTTTAAACACATCAATAGCACTATTATTGGTCAATTGGAAGTTGAAGGTGGAAGCATAGCCTTCCAAACCTACTACATGATTTTGACTTAAATCACCAACTAGCCCCAATTGATAATTTGGACGTTTTAATTTGGATATAAAAGTTTCTTCGATGGCAATTAACTCTTGTCGTTCAAAATATTCCAATCTGTTTTGTGCCTTGGATTCTCGAAAACGGAAGGTATAATTATAACTTCCATAAACATTCCATTTCTGCGCGCCATAATTAAAACTACCTCCTGAAAAGGCATGATGAAAGCCATCTCCCAAAATGGCATAATCTGACCGAATACTGGCATCAAAACCAACTGGCTTTTTCTTGAGGATAATATTTATCAACCCACCAGAACTTTGTGCGTCCGTATTCGCCGATAAATGCGTTTGAATTTCTATGGATTGGATATTATCCGATTGTAAGTTACTAATATAATTGGTTAAATTTGCCCCCGATAAATTACTGATTCTTCCATTAATCATTACCGTTGGTGCTTCCCCTCGCATCTGAATACTGCCTTCGCTATCGACGAAGACATTCGGCGAACGTTGTAAGACTTCTAAGCCATCATAGCCTGATTTGAGTGGGCTAGTTGCTACATTAAATACTAATTTGTCTTCTTTTCTCGTAATAATATTTTTGTCAGCAGTTACCACCACTTCATCTAGTTCGTTAACAGCAGCCTTTAAAGGAAAGATACCTAAATCTTTATTTTCCGTAAGAACTAGCTTCTTTTTCCAATCAGCATACCCAACAAAAGAAATATTGATTTCGTATTCGCCTTTTGCCGCAACTAATAATTCAAATCGACCGGCTATATCCGTAATTGTTCCTAGTTGAATAGAATTATCAGCGGTATTTTGTAGAAAAATATTGGCAAATTCGATAGGTTGGTTCTTGGCAGAACTTGTTACTTGACCTGTAATACTTAATTGTTGGGCCAATAATGGGCAATGGGTTAAAAATAGGAAGAAGAGTAGGGTGATTCTATGATTCATAATAATAACAGGTTTTACGGTGATTTGTCTGATAACGTTGGGATATATAGGACAGCCTTTTCAAAAGTATTTTTCTATGAACTGAAGTTCATCTTTACTATCTCACAAAATTAAAAGCTAGAAAGTATTTTTTCAGAAAAAAGAAGGCTAGGCGTTATTTTTGTAGCTATAAAGAAAAAATGGTCGTTGAGCTAATTTTTTTAACCGTTCCCGTCAAAATGTGGAAATTTACATAGAGACTTATTATTTTAAGCGAATGATAAAAAGAGTTGGACTACATATTCTATTTTGGGTGGCTATTTTGATTTGGCGGACAAAGGGAGATTATTTGACAAAAGCGCCCTTTGAAAAATTTATATATCTCAATTTAATGCGGTTGCCCACCATGATGGTGGCGACTTATACGGTCATTTATTATCTATTACCAAAGTTGATTATTGAAAAAAAAGAGTACTTGAAATTTTCTTTATATTTAATCATTACCCTATGGACTGCCTTACATATAGAATTGATTTTAACTAAGTCTCATTTATTGAAAGTTATTTTACATCCTGTTACAATCGTACAATATAAATGGATCACTCAACTACATCCATTCCGCAGTTCCTTTTCTTTATTAGCAATTATAGGCATTGCTTCGCAAATACGTTTTTTTAAACTATACTTGGCCCAAGAGAAAAAAGAACACCAACTCATCCAAGAAAAATTGGAAACCCAATATACTTTTCTAAAAGCACAAGTCAATCCTCATTTTTTGTTTAATGCCTTGAATAATATCTACAGCATGGCGGTACAAAAGCAACAAAAGGAGATTGCCTTGGGAATAGAAAATCTATCAGGGATTATGCATTACCTGACTTACGAAAGCAATGCAAAAAAAGTATCGCTATCTAAGGAGATTAATTTGATAAAAAATTATATAGAGATTGTTCAATTGAGAATAGAAGCAACAGATGATACCACTATTTCTTTTAATGTAGCTGGAGATATTACCAATAAAAAAATAGCACCCGTTATCTTATTGCCTTTGGTAGAAAATGCTTTTAAACATGGTATTAAACCGGACCAAAAATGCTTGGTGAGTATCAAATTAATTATTCAAAAGAATGCCCTTCAATTTATAACTAAAAATACGTTGTTTGCTTATGCTTCAAAAGAAGTGAAAGAGAAGGGGATAGGTTTAGAAAATGTCAAGAAAAGATTGGCATTGCGCTATCCTGATAATTATAGTTTGCATATTAAAGAAACAACGGGTTATTTTCATACTGATTTGACCATAGCGTTAAAATGAGTAGGCAGTAGGCAGTTTGTTAACTGAAAATAGGTTGAATATTTGTTGCAAAAGAATAGTAGTAAATTTATTTTAACCCGTAACCCGTAACCCGTAACCCGTAACCCGTAACCCGTAACCCGTAACCCGTAACCC
>JAFMDF010000580.1 GCA_017857395.1 Bacteroidota bacterium
ATGATTTTTGCTTTCTTTAGCCTTCAACTTATTTACAACGTTAGAAGGGTAGCCTGTTTTTTTTTGATTAATACGATGCGTTGACCTAGCTTTGTATCAACTTCTTCTAGCGTTATTTTAGTTGTGTTGGTGAAGTTGAATCCAATTAAAGTTTAGAAAAATTGTCAATGCTTAGAATTACTATGATTACTCGTCCACCTCCTTTTGTTCACTCCACAAATACTGGAAAGACTAAAAGTATTTGAGTTTAGACAGTCTGGTCCTACTACCTACTTGTAGAGTGAATATTAGCACTTTAACTAATGAAACGTTTGGCAGTTTTACGAAAAACTGTGAACTGGAGCAACCAGGAGACCCATGAGGCCCCATAGCGCCTTAGGATAATCGAAAAAGCGAGGTGAAAGTTTAAGAACAACTTTGGCTTATCAAAAAAATTACTAGCTAATAGTAAAGAAGGAATACTATTCTAAATATTTTAATGATAGTTTTAAAGTAAATACTGATAGTGAAAGTTATGAAAAAGAATGAATTGGAAAATATAAAATTACCCATCATTCAATAATACTTGTGAATATCCGTGAATAATAACAAACGATAAATATTCTAATTAAACGACGAACGGGAGTAAGTATCAGTTACCCCCGCTCAATAATCTATATTAGGCTATTTATGAATGTACCGCCAAAAAGGTCAATTTCAATTAAAACATTAAGATTACGTTTTAAAAATGCTATATTTAGTGTCTTTATAGAGTACTTTTGATAAATTTATAATTTACCACAATGAAAATTATATTTTCAATAAGTCATGAGCAAATAGTATCAATAAAAACTATTGGTTTTTGTGATACACTAAATGCCAAAGTATTGTAGTTCAAAGCCTTAGTGTTTACTGGTCTAATTTCAGAGACCCTTTTTTTGATACAGTAAACGGGTTAAAACATATTATAATAAAATTCATATTTTTCCTTTTCGGCGGTACATTCAATAATAGCCTACCTCATATAATTACTCTTCATAAATTGGAGGACTAAAGTTTAAAAGACTCCAACAGCCACCTGATTCAGGCATCATAGCAGGAGTTATTCCTAAATAGCCCATTAAGTGCATGCCAAAAGCCCAGCGTTCAGAAATATTCAAAAGGTCAATCTTTGCACCATAAGTTGCGTTCAAATTATTTTCTAATAGCTGTATACTTTTGCTAGATAATGCGGTATAAAGCGGCTGAATCAATGCTTGTTCGTCCGCTAAGGTTTGAGCATCCCAAAGAAATGCCTCTTTCTTAGTCAGTTGCTTATCTAAATTTGTGTTAGCCACTAGGTCATTTATCCTTGGTAACATATCATCTAAAATCAATTTGTTACCATTGAGGATAAAAGTCCGAATTTCTGCATTGGAATAACCTAGCCAACTGATTATTTTTGGTAAAGCCAACATCAAATTACCTACCGTTTGGTCGGCTGCGTTCATCCACCGAACAGGGTATTCATGGTTAATGAAATAACGATTTGCCCATTTATAATAGGCTTGTCGTTGTGAAAGATTTGCATATTGTTGAGCAGCCAAATTACCAGTATTAATTAACGCAGCCTGTTCAAAAGTAATAGCTGTGTCGTTTGAAAGAATAGGGGTAAGTAAAAATCGGATTCGATGATTCCAGAGCCAATAACCCTGCTGATGCATCTTATCTTTAGGTAATGGTTTTAGTTCATTAGCTGCTGTAAAATCTAAATAATTTTTGTACTGTAAAAATTCTCCTCCGAGCCTGTTTTTTTTAGGAAGATAATGCTGCCCACAGGTACTAAAGCTTATTACGATTAATAGCAAGAGAAAATAGATAGGGTAACGTTGAGTGGGCATTAATTTATAGAGTTGATGACTTTTCTCAGTTTTCTTAACAAAAGCTTAATTTTTTTTCACTTTGCTTGAACAAAAATATCTATTTATAGTTTATAATTATAGTAATACTATTATCTATTTTAATAAAACTAATAAATAAAATAATAAAACTACTTTTTTAAAATTGATTCATATACAATTGTTCAAGGCAATCGAAATAGCTTTGGTTGGCTAGGCAAAATTAAAGACCGCCTTAGAGCATTTCATGACTTAAAGATTAATTAGTTTTCTGATTATTATTTCAACCTAAAAAGTAAAGATATGAACCGAATAATGATAGGATTAATGTTGCTAATAGTAATGAATACAACCCCTACTTTGGGTCAGTTTCAGGCAAATTTGACAACTAATTTTTCAGGCGAAATACACAGAGGTCATATTCAACCATTTTTGGTTAGAGCAGAAAATTTATTTCGTCAAGGCAATCATATAGAGGCAATCATGGAACTAGATAATGCGGTTAATTTAGCGCCTCAAAATCCAGAAGTTTATTTGCATCGAGCATTATTGAAATACAAATTAGGCATGAGTAACGAGGCACATAAAGATGTTACGATGGCGACTCGCTTAAATCCAGTTGCCCCTGCACTTTTTGGTGTTCATGGACCACAAGCACAGATGGACTTACTAGCTTTTTATCCTGAAGAATTGTATCATGAAATAAGTTGGTCGGACCGACTAGCCTATTATGAAACGACCTTAGATAAATGGTATGAGGAGTTAAATGGAGAAAACGTAACCGATGATTATCCAGAGATAGCATCCAATATTGTCCATTTTGAAGGAGCCTTGACTGCTTTAGACAATAAAGCATGGTATAAGGCTATAGAAGAATTATCCTATCTGGCACTATTCAAAAGTAATACTTCCGTTTTCTACGATTTAAAGGGATTGGTGCATTTAGAAATGGAGGAAATAGACAAAGCAGCTACCTCATTTCGGCAAGCTATCAATCTAGACCCCAATAATGCTATGGCATGGTTTAATCTTAGCAAAGTAAGTCAGCATTATAAAGATTATGCAACCAGTTTAGATTTTTTAAACAAAGCCATTGGTTTAGTACCGTCCTTTAGCAATGCCTATTTTGAAAGAGCTTTAGTAAAAAAGAAATTAGGAGATATAACTGGTGCCATAGCAGATTATTCTATAATAATTGACCGAGAAGGAGCTAATTTTTTACCCGCTTATTTTAATAGAGCAATTTGCTATAAAAAAACAGGCAAATTGACAGCAGCCTTGAATGATTTGGAAGTAGTTTTATTCCATAATCCCAATGACCCAATGACTTGGAAAGTTCGAGGAAATATTCATTTATTGGCAACTAG
>JAFMDF010000581.1 GCA_017857395.1 Bacteroidota bacterium
ACAACTTGGAAGATTTTAGTTGATTTGGCTAATTATTTTTTTCTCTTTGCCTAAACCCTGGATAATGTTTATCTGGGGTTTATTATCTTAGAAAAAGTAAGATAATTTAGTATTAAAAAACAACACAAACATTTAAACAAACATGCTGCAGAAGCTAAAATTCCTATCTAAGAAATTTGTTTTAAGTTCCTTTCTATTATTCCTATGCCATTTTATGATTGCTAATGTCGTAATTAATAATGGATTATCTCATATTCATACCGTAGAAGGAGGTCAGATAATTAAAGGGAAAATAGAAATCTTAAACACAGACAATAAACCCCAAGCCGTAAAAATTTATCAACGAGATTACCACTTTGATTATAAAGGACAGGTTAGTTATGATGAACCTAATTCAAATAAACGATCTAATGCAGCATGGATAGATTTTAGCCCTTCTTACCTTGAAGTAGAAGCGAAGGGAGAGGCTGTTGTTTTATATGAAATAAAAATTCCTGCGGATGCAGATTTATCTGGGACTTATTGGAGTGTTTTAATGGTGGAAGGGATTTCATCAATTACGCCGGAGTTACCCGAAGGAGGCGTTAATATTTCGACTATTATGCGCTATGCCATTCAATTGGCGACTAATATTGGCGAGACAGGCACTAATAATTTAGAATTTGTAGATGCAAAATTAGACAAAATTGATGGCAATACGGTTGGGTCAATTGGGGTAGTGAATAGCGGAGAAAGATTATTGACACCTGAAGTATCCATAGAATTATTCAATGAAGCAGGTCAATCGGTTAGTATTGTAAAGGCGACTAAAAAGAAAATCTATCCGGGCACTTCTACTCGGTTTTATTTGGATTTAATAGATTTACCCAAAGGGAATTATGAAGCGGTAATCCTAGCAGATTGCTCCGAAGAAGATATTTTTGGGCTTAATTTATCCTTGTCTTTAAGAGATGACTAAAGTTATTTGCTTATTATTTTCCTTTTTAAGCTCGGTTTGCTTATTAGGAAGTGATATCGAAATGCAATTGGTTCCTCAATCCACCTTGACTTCTGAGCCGGGAAAAGTCAATAATTTTTCGATTGTCTTAATTAATAAGGGGACCAATCTTACCAAGTTACGCCCTCAATTAGAATTACCTACTGGTTGGAAAACCATTACAAATAGCGCTTCCTTTTCGCTTAAAGCTGGTGCAAAAGACTTTAAGATAATTACTTTTGTAGTGCCTGCAAAAGCACTTGCAGGTACTTATGAAATTGTTTATCGACTGATGGATACCCAAAGCCCTTCCATTGAATTTGCTAAAAAGATTAAGATAAGCGTGTCAGCCACCAATAAAATAGAGGTCATCCCATTAACTGCACCTTCTACCATATTAGCTGGTACGATAATTACAGGACAATTTTTGATTAAAAATAATAGTAATCAAGCCCAAACGATTCTTTTAGCTACAAGAAATGCTGAAATTAAAGAAGCAACAACACTTGAATTACTTGCTTTTTCTAGTAAAAAAGTGAATGTTGAAGCGACGACTTTTGCAGAAACAAGAAGACAAAGTAGCCAGAGTATTCATTTAAAAGCTACTTTGAAAGATAAAGAGGTTAGCGAAATTGGGTATCTCCATAACCAGATTTTACCAAGCATGTATTTTGAGGAGGATACTACTCGAAAATTACCTGGTTATGCCAGCTTGAATTATTTATATCGTCAATTTGGGGATGGTCTAAAAGGTCAGGGCTTGCAAGGGGAATTATTTTTACAAGGAACCATAGATGAAGAAGAAACTCAAGAAGTTACTTTAAGTTTAAGAGGACCAAATCAACAAGAAGACACAGAATTAACCTTACACGATCAATATTTTGCTAGGTATAAAAACAAATCTTTTAGTGTAACAGCTGGCGATAATAGCTATGCTTTGAGCAATTTAACAGAATTTGCTAGAAATGGAAGGGGCTTGCAGGCAGAAGGCTATTTTGGTACGGCAACAGTCGGTGCTTTTTATGTTAAACCCCGATTTTTTGCGGAAATTAAGCAAGAAGTAGGTGTATTTATTCAAAATGAATTTACTGAAAAAACGAGCCTTCGTTTTAATTATCTACACAAGGCGGAGGAAGATAGTCAAGGGAAAGCTTCTGTAATGAGTATTTCAGGTCAGTTTAATCCTTTTAAAAATACCGTTATTTTGGCAGAAGCGGCTTCTGGAAACTCAGGAAATGCATTTTATGCCAACGTAAATACTAAATTATTCAACCGTCTTTATTTCAATGGTAACCTTATCTATGCTAGCCCTAATTTTGCAGGTTATTTTAAAAACACCTTAAATTTAATTGGCCATTTAAATTATAAATTGACTAAGCAAGTAAATTTAACTGCTGGGATGCTTCAGAATCGTAAAAATGCTGCATTGGATACTTTATTTGTAGCTGCTCCTTTTTCTGACCGGAAGCATATTGGATTGCGATTGAAATTAGCCCGAAATGCTTTTCTACAATTCAATTTGAGACAAAATGAAATTGAAGACCGTTTGCCTCAGAAGCAATTTTTTAGAAAAGAAAATCTAATAACCGCCAATATTAATCATAAGATTCGGAAATTTAATTATAGTCTAGCAGGGGAATATGGGAAATCTAAAAATTTTCTACAGGGCACAGAATCAGATTTTAGAACCGTTTTTCGGACTTATTTAGATATAGGGTATAATATCGGACATTTTTCTATTCGAGCTTTTGGTCAATATTATAATGTAAATAGCTTGCATAGACCAGCTCAGAAACAGCTATTATTTGGTGGAACAATTTCAGGAGAAATAAAAGGACATACCCAATTTAAAATTCGGTATCAAAATGATTTTGAAACGGAGGCCTATTATAAAAATAGAAATGCTTTCGATTTCTCTTTAATGCATCGAATCCGAAAAAATCAGCAATTTTTGGTCAATGCTCGACAAATAATTCAACGAAATACTATAAATGATCGAGACTTCTTTTTTTCGGCAAAGTATATCTATGAATTTGGTATCCGACTAGAACCGAAACCGCCAACAGGAAACGTTTACGGCCAAATTCTAAGAAGGAATAATGTGAACACCAAAGGAATTATTGTTTTATTAAATGGAAAAACTGCGATTACGGATGCCGAAGGTCGTTTCCATTTTAAAAGGATGCGCCTAGGTAAATATCCCATAATGTTAGACCCATCTACTTTGGGTTTACATGAAATGT
>JAFMDF010000582.1 GCA_017857395.1 Bacteroidota bacterium
GGCGTACACGGAAAAGGAAAAGTAACAGTATCAAAAAGTAAACCTTATGCTATTGGCGACTTTAGAGAAGGTACTAAAGAGGTTATAAATTATTTGGTAGGTAGTGCTTTTCATCCACAGGTAACAGACTTTAAAAATGCCGTTGAATATTTAGCAAGTATTACCAATGTAGAATTAAATAATACCTCAATAATAACTGATTGGAAAAGAAAGAAATTTGTACCCAAACCAATACATCAAACTAAACCAATATACATACCTACCGACTTATTTAAAGCTAGTTTAAGCGATTATGATAATAACAGCTTTGCCCAATATCTAAACCGATTATTAGGAATGGAAAAGGCTAAAGAATTAATAGGACGCTTTTATATTGGTACTTCTAAATATTGGAACAGTCCGACTACTGTATTTTGGTTAATAGATACCGATAAACGAATAACAGGAGGCCAAATAATACTATTCGATGAAAACGGTAATACTGTAAAAAAACCGTTTCGTCATAATAATTGGGTACATAAGGCAATCATAAAAAAATACCAATTAGGTCAAAAACCTATACCAGAATGGTTAAATAAATATGACCAATTGGAAGATAACAAATATACTTGTTTGTTTGGTTTACCTCAATTAGATAAAGAATCATTAACTAAACCCGTTGCTATCGTAGAAGCTGCTAAAACGGCTATTATCGCAACTGCTTATTTGCCGCAATACATTTGGTTGGCCGTTGGTAGTTTATCTTATTTGAACAAGAACAGGTTAAAAGATTTGAGAGGTAGAAATATTACTTTATTTCCAGATAAGGGAGGTTTTGACAGTTGGAATAAAAAAGCCAAAGAATTAAATGATTTAGCCAATTTTACGGTATCTGATTTATTGGAGCGCAAAGAAGCTGAAAAAGACAGCGACCTTGCCGACTATCTTATAAAATATGATTGGCGAATATTTCAAACAGAGGAAAACAAAGAACCGATTAAAGAGCCTACCAGAGCCGAACCAATAATAAACGATTGGGATAATGTAGATTGTCAGGAATGGCAGCCAGAGGACAACCAACCAGAGGCAGAGCCGAACCGATGGCAGGAACGAGTAAACAGATTGAGCCAATTTTTTGAGACTGCCAACCTACCCAATATTTTAGAACTTTCAACTTGTGCAAAAATTACAGACGTTCAAAAGTTCGTACAATCACATTTATCTGTTATCCAGAGCCAACAAAACAAGGGAACTTATCTGCCATACTTGGAAAGGTTAGAACAAATTGAACAGCTAATAAAGGAAATTGAAAGAAGTGAGCCGCTTAATATAGCAGCCTAAAGAATTTACCCATCCATAAAAAGAGAATTGATTTATTACGTTTTTTTTACGGAAATCATTGTAAAGAACAATGAATTAACAATGGCAGTATGTTTTTTTTGTTGCAATTTGTTGAGGTAATAATCATTCTATAATAGAATGAAAATAGAATAAAAGTAAGATTTTTCTTACCCTATAAAAAAGGGGAATAATTAATTAGTTAATCTTTTTTAATTTCTAAAGTAGATATTAATAGAAATGAGAACCTTACAAAACCTTACATTGAAATTGAAGAAACCTGAAATCGAAAGTGAAGTTTTGTGAAGTAGGAAAGATTGATAAATCAATTTTTTTCAAAACTGATTTATTACAAAAAAAAATAAATTACGTTTTATTACGGAAAAAGAACCTACCAGTATAAAAGAGTAAATTTGTATTTATGCTTTATTAGCCGTCTCAATTTAGTTCGCAAAAACTTTAGTGATTGAGATGGTTATTTTTTGCCCAAAATGTAGTGGTGAAAACATAAACGTTCGACCAACCGTGCAAAGTCCACAAACAAAAAAACGCAAATTACTGATAAACAGTAATTTACGTTTTGATATTGCGCCTCTTCTAGGGCTCGAACCTAGGACCTACGGATTAACAGTCCGGCGCTCTAACCAGCTGAGCTAAAGAGGCATTTTTTATCTACCTCTAAAAAAGAAGTAGAATGGTTATAATTAAGCTTTAAAAGCGTAATTTATTTTAGTAAGCTTCATGACTTTTCAGAAGCGAGTGCAAATCTATATTATTCTAAAATAACTTGCAACAATTTTAAAAAAAAAGTTATATTTTTTTTTCATTGAGACTATAACCTTTTCAGATGCAAATAGTATAACTAACTTTGTGAGACAAAAGTTTCGCTAATAAAATTTAATTTAAAAAAATAAAGTATTTAAATATGAGCTTAGTTATAGTTGGCACCGTAGCCTTTGATACGATTGAAACGCCCTTTGGAAAAGCAGATATGGTCGTTGGTGGGGCTGCTTTATATGGAAGTATTGCAGCTTCTCATTATACTGGTGATGTGCAGTTGGTATCTGTGATTGGAGAAGATTTTCCACAAGACGAGTTAGATTATATGGCTTCAAGAGGCATTAATCAAGAGGGCTTGCAATTAAAAAAAGGAGAGAAATCTTTTTATTGGTCTGGTCGCTATCATGACAATATGAATAAGCGAGATACTTTGGTGACCGATTTAAATGTATTGGCATCTTTTGACCCTGTTTTGCCAGACAGTTATAAAGAATCGGAATATGTGATGTTGGGTAATTTGCAACCAGAAGTACAAATGAGAGTGATTGAGCAAATGAATAAACGTCCTAAGTTGATTATCATGGATACCATGAATTTTTGGATGGACATTGCGATGGATAGCTTAAAAGAGACAATTTCAAAGATTGATGTCTTGACTATCAACGATGAGGAGGCAAGACAATTGTCTGGAGAATATTCTTTAGTAAAAGCAGCCGCTAAAATTTTAGACATGGGGCCAACTTATTTAGTAATCAAGAAGGGAGAACATGGTGCTTTATTATTTGATAAAAATAATGTTTTCTCTGCGCCTGCTTTACCATTAGCAGAAGTATATGATCCAACCGGTGCAGGCGATACCTTTGCAGGTGCTTTTGCTGGATATATTGCTCAAACGGATGATATTTCTTTTGAAAATATGAAACGAGCGATTATTCACGGTTCAGCAATGGCTTCTTTCTGTGTAGAAAAATTTAGTAATCAACGATTAAAGGAATTGACGACTGGAGAATTAGATGCCCGTTTACAAAAATTTGTAGATTTGACAACTTTTAATTTGGCAGTAGCGGAAATCGCTTAATTTGCTAAATCTAGCAGATTTAGTAAATTTTTGTTATAGAATT
>JAFMDF010000219.1 GCA_017857395.1 Bacteroidota bacterium
TTTTTCTTGTAAAAAGTTGGGGAACTTTTTAGCCTCGTTTGCACAGCCTAACTTAAACCTTTTGAACCAAAAGAATTATTTAGAAAAATCACGGAATATACTTTTAAATATAAGGTTTTAACATAGCTAAATAGAACAGAGAAAACGGTCTTTAACGGCTGTTCTATTATTTAATCACTCAAAAAAGACTATTATAATGAGCACTTATCAGTTTTTAAATTTAGATTACCTTAATATGATGGCAGATGGGGATGAGGATATGAAAGCGACCATGATTGAAATGTTGGTAGAAGAAATACCGGAAGAAATGGAAAAAATGAATCAGTTGTATGCTGCTGCTGATTGGAAGGAATTAAGAGAAGTCAGCCATAAAATGAAATCTACTTTAGGATTTGTTGGAAATGAAGCGATGACGAAGGCGAATAGCGCAATCGAAGATATTGCTAAATTTGGAGGAGGAGATGGAGTAGAAAGACTACCAGAATTATTAGCAATTCTATCTGATGTTTATCCAAAGGCAGTACAAGAATTAAAGACGGAATTAGCAGGTCTAGAGGTCTAACTTGACAAGCTTATCTGTGTAATAAAAATGCCCTGATAAAAATAGAAATGTTCCAGTTAGCCCTTTTAAAGCTAACATTGAAAATAGTAAACTTAAAATACAAGTCCAAGCTCTTGATCTAATCGCTAGATGAAATGGTTAAATTTTGAGCTTGAGCTTGAATTTGTATGGAGTAATTAATGCTTTCTTAATAAAATCTTTTTTTAAGTTAAAATTTGGTAAAATTTTAAGCAAATCTATGTTTTAGACGAAAGTAGTAATTGGCGATTGACGCCGATAAAGTTGCATTAAATATTTTTTTAATATATAAATGTTCTAACCTATCACTAAACCTTTCCTTTTTTTGTTATATCTTTGCTGCTGATTATAATACGGTTAACTATTTAAATAAAATTTATTGAATAGTTAACGATCTTTGAAAGCAAGGGGCTTTAATAAATACCAAAACCGATTTACTAAGCTATTAAGCTATTATTTAACAAAATAATATTTTATTAGGATGAATTTAGTGTTCTAGTGTTTTATTAAGATGAATTTTGCCCCTTATAACTGATCTACCTATATGACAATTCTGATTTGCGAACACGAAGAGATAATGCTAACCGCTATTGAATTTAGAATGAGAAAAGCGGGGTTTAAAGTAGTTAGAGCTAAAAACGGTCAGGAGGCAAAGGAAAGAATAGAAGAAGACAAACCAGGGTTTATCGTTACAGACTTAGTCTTACCAAAAACAGATGTACTAGGTATGATTGATTATGTGCGAAGTGAAAAGAAAAGTGATGTGCCTATTATTATGATTACAGATTTAGACCATGCAGACGAAGTGATTTTAGAGGGGTTTAAATTAGGCGCTAATGACTTTGTGACAAAGCCTTTTAAGCCAACCGAATTAATTTTACGAATTAAGCGTATTTTTCAAGATAGAGGTATCATAGTGGAAAGAGAAAAAATTACTTAAAATATAAATAGACAAACTACTAGTTCGAAACGTACTAAGTAGACTACATTTAAAAGCCTGTTTGTTGATAAATCTATCAATAGATAGGCTTTTTTATTGACTAGAATCAAATATTCAATATTTTCAGAAAAAATTGAAAGTTTATAAAAAAAGAAGTAACTTGCTATAAATTAAATAATTCTTCACGAAAATTTATAGCTATGAAAATCTTTTTGAAAGTTGATTATTGGGTGCAAACAATACTACTGGTCTGCATGGGAATTACATTGCCTTTTATTTTTATTCCTTTATTATTACTCCTTGGATTTGGCGGTTGGCAGTTATTTAGTGGAGCGATTACCTTTTTTTGTTACCCAGAATTAAAGAGAAAAGGGTATTTAGGAAAGGCTATAGGTTATCTGTTATTTTTATATATTGGTGTTCAGTTAGTGGAGTCTGATTTACTGCCTAATTTTTTGATTGACAGTATGATTGTGAATTTTATTTTTTGGTTAATGATTCCTTTAGTTATTGGTGTCTGGTATTATAGAATGGTTCATAAAGATTGTTGGTTTTACTGTGAAAAAGAAATTATAGCCAGTAATACCATGAATGCAAATAGTCCTATGGAGAAAGAAAATCTGCTGTAATTTGAAGTAGAAATGATAGCTTAGCAGGTTGAATGGGCGACAGAATTATCATATAATCAATTATGTTGCCCATTCAGGGTTTAGAAGTAGGGTGTTTAGAATTACGGAAATATAGGAGTTTTTCTTTTCGAATTTTTGAATAGCCGCAATGATTTTCTGTAAACTACTCTTTCCCATCCCCATACAAAGCCTTCCCCGCCTCATAATACTTATCCCCTTCGTTCCAAAAAACAGACCTATCTGTATTACCAATCAAGCGACAAGCATAAACATAAGACTGGAAAAACTTGGTCAAATAAGCATAGTCCAAAGTCTGAGGTTCATCACCAGGTTGGTGATAATATTTAGTAATTTCTTCATCAAAAGCAGTGAATCCAAGACTAAAAGTAGGTGCAGGAACGCCTTTTTTTGCAAAGTTGACATTATCGGAACGGTCAAACAAGCCTTGTTCTGGAGCAGCATCTTCCATGGCCTTTAGACCAAATGCCGTACAAGCTTGTTCAATCAAAGGCTGAGCGCCTGTTCTAGTTAAGCCAATGATACTCGCTCGACTAGTGTCATTATACCCGCCATTATCACTATTAAAACAGTAAACTACTTTTTCCAAGGGAATAGCAGGATGATTGGCATAATAAGCAGAGCCTAAAAGTCCTTTTTCTTCTCCTGTGAAAAAGATGAAAATAGCAGAACGTTTGGTCGGATATTTAGCTAGGTTTTCGGCAGCAGATAAAACGGTCACACTACCAACGGCATTATCTCTAGCCCCGTTATAAATGGTATCGCCTTTTTCATCTGCTCGACCAATTCCCACATGGTCATAATGAGCGGAATAGATAACATATTCGTCTTTTAAAACAGGGTCTGTTCCTTCGATCATACCAACTACATTATGTGTTTTTAGGATTTCTTCCTTAATGCCATCTATTTTTAATTGTGCTTTTAAACCATTTCCTGCTCTTAGTTTGGCAATGGCCTTAACATTACTAGCATTTAACCAAATATGTGGAAAAGATTCAATACTACTATCATCGACAATAGTTTGTGGTTGGTTGAGGAAACTGACTAAATAATTCCAAGGTAATTGTGCCGAACTATATAATTCGATTAAGGCTTTTGCCCCTTTGGCTTTCGCTATCTTTAATTTATCTGCACCAGCAAAGAACCATTGCTGTGGATTATTTTGACCTTCTAAACCCGTAATAACAACGACTATTTTACCAGCCACATCTGCATTTTCAAAATCTGTTTTTGTACCTCTTTCCAAAAATATGACTTCTGCTTCTGCGTCTATATCTCCGCCTTTTAAGCAGAGAAAATCTTTACCGATTTCCATTGCTTCGTCTTCAAAGGAAATCGTGCCAGACTGAGCGGGCGTAATCTTTTTCATAGGAACTGGTTGAAAATATTCATTTAGCCCATCAACAGGTTTTACCCCATACCGCATCAAGGAAGTTGCCAAATAACGAGCCGCTATATTCAACTCTGGAGAAGGGGTATTTCGACCTGCCATTTCATCCGATGCTAAGTAATAAATATGCCCTTTGATGGTATTGACATCAACCGTTTTTTCGGTTAGTTCTTTATCTGATAGGGTAGGAGCCAAAGAAATATCTTGGACTGTTTTACAGGCACTTAGCAAAAGAATAGCAAATAAGCAGTAGGTTAATTTATGCATTACAAATATTTTAGGATAATTGTTTTTAGCAAAAGTAGTATTTTCAACGCATTATCAAGCTATTTGTAAACTTCCTATTAAAAAATAACCCTTTTAATTATCCCTTTTCTTAGCTTCGCCAAAAATTAACGCAAAACTAAAATCATGTTTAAAAAAATTGGATTATTAATATTAGTACTCTTTGCCTTGATTATTGGCTATTTTGTTTTATGGCCAAGCCCAATTGACCCAGAAGCCTGGACACCACCAAAAGCGCCTGAATTGAAAGGCATCTATCAACAAAACGATAAACTAGCAGCTTTAGAGTTGTTATTTACAGGACAATGTGATAAATGTGAAGACGTAGCGATTGATTCCGTAGGGAAAATTTATGGCGGACAACTAAATGGAGATATTGTCGAATTCTATCAAGGTAAACGCCGAGTAGTTGCTAATACTGGAGGAAGACCTTTGGGCTTGGATTTTGATTTGATGGGCAATTTAATTGTGGCAGATGCAGGCGCTGGTTTATTGTCTATCAATCGGACAAGTGGGGCAATCACCGTTTTAGTAGATACTTATAAGGGGAAAAAGATGATATTTGTCGATGATGTAGAGGTAGCAGCAGATGGGAAAATGTATTTTTCTGATGCTTCCAATAAATGGGGTTTTCAGGAGAATAAGATGGATATATTAGAGGGGAGAGGGAATGGTCTATTATATGAATACAATCCAACTACTAAAGAAACAACTCTATTGCTGGACGATTTGCGATTTGCCAATGGCATTGCAGTCGCACACGACCAATCTTACGTTTTAGTGAATGAAACGGGGAGATATAGAACGCATCGCTATTGGTTGGCAGGCCCTAAAGCAGGACAATCTGATTTATTTATTGAGAATTTGCCAGGGTTTCCTGATGGGATTTCCCAAGGCGAAGATGGCTTATATTGGTTAGCCATTGTATCCCCAAGAGATGAGGGCTTAGATGGGATTGCTAATAATGTATTTTTGAAAAATGTAGTCGCAAAAATGCCTGCTTTTTTACAACCTGCTGCGACTCATTACGGCTTTGTTTTAGGAATTGATGGCAATGGAAAAATTGTCCATAATTTACAAAATCCATCTGGAAAATTCGCTGAAAATACGAGTGTACAACAAGTTGGAGGAGAGATTTACATTGGGTCTTTGTATGAAAATGGGTTGGCTAAAATGACGATTCCGAAATAATTACCTGCTGATTTTACCCTAAGATTTGGACTGTGTGAGTGAAAATCTTAAATCATATATCTTACATCATAAATCATAAATCTGTCTGATTTTCCTATTTAGCAGATTTATGATTTTCTTAGAACCAATCAACCCTGCAATTAGGGTACGACCCAACTTCCTTCCCAACCTTGCACATAATTAAATTGCGCTCGCTGATGTCCAGACCGTTGCAAATGTAGCCATTCCAAATAGTAGATTTCGCAACTGACCACTGCAAAATTAGCATAAGCATACTCGGTATCTGCTAAAGTAATCGTAGGTGATTGCCATAAAGGAGGCAAGTCATCAGCAGCTTGGGTTAGCGGTGTACTCGGTGCTTGCAGTGTCCCGTAGGTTTTGCGACCGTAAGTGGGAAGCGTTTTCCATTGCGTAAGGGTTAACTCATTTTGATGATGAATAGTGGTGTTTCCAATGGCTCGAATCTGAATATTTTTGGTAGGATGATAGAATAGCCAACTTAAAGTAGGGTGTGCTTTTAACGCTTGGATTTTAGCACTCCGAATATCTGTATAAAAGAAGAGTTGTCTATTGGCAATGGCTGTTTTTCTAAGGACGACGGTTCTTAATTGAGGAATATTATTGGCCATAGTACCGATAGTAGCGGTATGTAAAGGGTGTTTTTTTTGTAAGGCACCTTTAGCAAGCATCTGCCAAGAAGTTGTTAAAACCTCGTTTAAATCCATCAATTTGTCAGATATGGTAAAGATTAATCAATAAAATTGTTCCTCTAACTATATTTACAACTTACTACTGGATATTGGATACTTGTTGCTAGATTTTTGATATTAGATAAATCAAATACCAAATTCATAGCTATCTAAATAGTTGATTTTTAGGCTGTTCCGATATTGGGTCATTATTTCTACTCATCAAGAATCTAGCAACAAGTATCCAATGTCCAGTAGTAAGTATTTACAAGGCGTTATAGTTGTAAATAGCTGATTATAAATTAGTTGTAATTGTATTGCGTAAGTTCTCAATGTACGATCGTTAGGAAACGAGCAGATACCCATTCCTAGTCTGGAGACTAGATATCGGTAGTCGATGTTTCAAGCCTCCAGACTAGAAATGACTATCTGCAGGTCTCCTGACCTGCATTGAGAACTTACTATCTCGCAGTCGGATATTTACGTCTGACCTGACACCCGAAACCTTAGACCTATAACCTTATGCAAAAATTGAGTATTGAAAATCAGGGCTTTACTGCCTACTGCCACTATTGACTTGCCCACTGCCTAATCAATTGCTTCTTCCATCAAATCAATTTCTGATTTAACCATAACAGGAATTTGTTGTTTAATGCGATGATAAAATTCTTTTCCCTTTTCTGTAAAATAAGGATAGTTTAATTCTAATAAACCATTCATGCCTCGTTTGACATTAGCGACCTCTTCTCCCAATACTTCTCGAACAGTTAGCCATGCATTCAAAATAGCCCAAGAGTTGGTAGCTAATACTTGATAATGACCTTCATGTGGTTCTGGAATCATAAATCCTTTGCCAACAGATAAATAAATACCATTTTTATTGAAATTAATAACACTTTCAATTTGCTTGGCATATTGAATTCTACTCTCAGGCACTAGGTTGGAAATCTCTAAAATATCACGATAAAAAAAACGAAACTGAATTTGAAAACGCAGATAAGTTTGCACCAATTCAATCCAGTCTTGTGCTTCTATAACCGACTGGTAAGGAAACATTTCTTTTTGAGTTACCTTCATGTATTTTAAAACGGCAACCATTAAATCTTTTTTCGTTTTATAATGATAGGTCAGATTACCAGGGCTGATGCTGGCAGTAACCGCTATATCTTGTACTCGTACATTGGCGACCCCGTTTTTATTAAATAATTGAATGGCAGTCTTGACTATTTTATGTTGTGTCTTCTTCATTCGCTTCTTTTCGATAATATTTTTATCAAAGATACTATGATGCTTCGTTATAATGAAAGTTTTTTAGTATTTATATACTATATTTTTATAGGATGACGGGGTTATGCAAGATTTACAGGACTTAAACCAATCGTTTTGCTTTCGTAGATGTTTTAAAAGTTAAATTTCTGCCCATATTCAACAAGACCAATCCTGGTTTTTTTCCAACTTCTAAACTACCCAATTCAGCTTCATAACCTAATGCTTCTGCACCATTTAAAGTGGCCCATTTTAGAAGCGTTTCCAATGGTATATAGGATTGATATTTAGCGATTGTCTTCATTTCTTCTACAATGGATAATTGCCAATTGGAAGTCAAACTATCTGTACCAATTGTTACTTTAGCATTGGTATCTAAAAAATATTGATAATTAGGCAGTCGATTTTCTATGTATAAATTAGCATTAGGACAGGTTGCCCAGTAGCATTGTTTATTCCAAGCATGAGCTTTTTCAATATCTGCTTTAGTCGTGATTGTATTATGAACCAATATGGTTTTACAATTGGGATTCATATATTCCATTGCATAATCAATAGAATTTTTGCCAGTAGGTTGGAACGTATCGATATTGATGTCAAAATTTTTATAAAAATCTAAGAACGCCCCTTTCTTTTTTTGAAAAAAGAGATTTTCATCAGGCGTTTCTTGATTGTGCAAGCTGACAGTACTTCCATTAGCATTAGCTGCTGCTAATTTTTTAAAAAGATTTTTAGAAACAGAATAAGGGGCATGAGGCACCATACTTTTTTTGTTTCCATTACCATCTGCCTGCACATCATATACTGCTTTATACTGCTTATAAGTGTCTTCTGCCCAATCGTTTTGTAAGAAATCAAACATTTCGACGAAAGTGTAATACTTAATTTCACTTTTTTGCTTTTGTGGTACAGTATCTGTTTGATTAGAAATATCTCCTACTGCAACAATTCCTTCCTTGAACATTTCTCTATCCCCCGACTCAATCGCTTTGTCAATGACTTTTTGTGAAACGGCCCTAAATTTTACCACATTTGAAATAAAAGGAATGAGGGAAGTTCCTGTATTCACTTTGCCTTTCATGTGTGACAATTCCAAATGACAATGGGTGTTAATAAAACCAGGAGTGATAATACCTTTGTGGTTTTCTAATTCAGATTTGTTAAAATCTTGTCGTTCTCCAATTTGAATAATAACTCCATTTTCATCGACTACGACTACGCCATTTTTAATAGGCGCTTGAGAAATAGGAAAAATGTAATCAGCGGTAATTTTTCGCATATTTTTAGAATACTTTATGTAATTATATGATTATGAGTGATTTATTGGATATAAATATTCATTTTTTTAATTAAATTTTATTTGATGTAAAATATTTTTGTATATTAACATCGTCGTTTTAACCAAACTTTAAATAATTGAAGCTATCATGTTCCAACAAAATCGTTATGATGCGTTTACGGGCATAAGCTTTTCCAAAAAGAATGCTATCGTACAATTCTTGCAAAGGCATTTAGAAACTTCTTGGGTCGAAAAAACTGCTATTTTAAAAGCGGTAGAATATGCAACCAAAGAAATTCCGTCTTTTGGTGGATTTGTATTAACAGCAGAAAAGAATCAGGAAATAGTTGCTGCACTAATCGTTAACAGAACAGGGCTAAGTGGAATAATGCCCGAGTACGTAGCGGTACTCCAAGCCACAAAACCTATCGCCAAAGTTAAGGTAATTGCTAGGAAACTAGTAGAAAAAGCGGTTACTTTAGCACAAGGAGATATTGCTAACTTAATTACAGATTTTGGGCCGAGAGAATTATTACTAGAAGATTTCGCACCAGCGGCTAAATTGATGCCCATCCAGACAAATGTAGAGAAACAAGTGAAGGCAACTGCCTAACCTTTTTTCAAAGAAACACTTTAAGTACTACTTTTCCACTCGACTAATTAAAAATTCAGTAAAGTAAGTCCTATTTTAGGGCAGAAAGTATTGAATTTCTCCTCACAAACACTTACAAAAAGAAACATATTAAAGGTTAGATTAAAACGGTAAGCAATTATCACTATGAGCTCGTGTGTTAAACGCTAAATAAGTACTGGTTTTTGCAATTATAATTGGTCAGAGAGCTGCCTATTGCAAACTGTCTACCCTAATAGGGAGCTATTTATCAGGTAACTTGATGCCAAGGAGTGGATTTCTTTCGAGGATGCTTACTATGCCAAAGACTAAATTTCCGTAGTTCTCGATTTGTTTCTTTGAGGTTAAATAAGGTCGGGTCGGGCAAATCTTCTATCCAACTATCGCCAATAAATTGTCGAAGTTGAGGATGTTTAGGGTCAAACATCGCTTCTAGCATAAATTGATAGCCCCCAACCCCTCCTGCATCTTCATAAGGGCAGCGACTAGCACCTTCTAGACATTTTAAGTTACTCTTTTTGACTTCTTTGATCGCTTCAATTTCAAGGGTATGCTGCCAATTATCGCCAAAATCATATACATAATTAAAGGAATCACCTATTTCAAAAGGAAAGTGTTTTAAATAGAATTTGGTTTCTGCTTCCACCAATTGCCAATCGTATTCCACCCCTATATTCATTCCAAACTTTCGACCACTAATCTCAAATTCGTGTAAATGCGAATTCCACCACCCCATAGTAATTTGTAAAACTTGATGAAAACGATCCAGTCGATAATCATCTGTAATTAGGAAGCGTCGCCAAATTGGGATATGACTATTCGCCAAGGAAATTTTTATTTGTAATTCTCTCATAGGGCGAAGGTAAAAAAAGAAACTATTTGGTGGTTATTATTTTGTTGAAATATTTTATTTCAACAAAATAATAAAATTAGAAAAGAGCAATATTCTTTATAGTTCACTTTTATAATGAGGAAGTATTTACCTATTCTTTACCAAATAAAAATGCCTAGACAGCATACATTGGTCTATTTATTGCTCTATTTACAATACCTACTCCAATTTAGCCCCCTTCCTCCTTATTGCTTTATCTAACCTATTACAAATGGAAAATTACAAGGATCTTTTATTAGATGACCAACTAGTAGTTGCTAACCAGAGTGAAAGAAGGAGAAATTTATTACCACCCTGGATTAAAGTCTTTACTTGGATATTTTTGATTTTTGGCGGATTGGTTCCAGTCGCTTTTTTATTAGGACTTTTTGGTGTTGATTTAAACTTGTCACTCTATGGAATGGAAACCAATACGACATTTTCTTTAGCGGGAGTTGTTTTACTACTACTTTTTGCGATAAAGGGAATCGTTGCCTACGGCTTGTGGACTGAAAAAAAATGGGCCGCTAACCTAGCTATTTATGATGCTATTTTAGGAATTCTTGTTTGTTGCGTAGTCATGTTTGCTGGCTTACTTTCCGCTTTAAGTAGCAGTTTATCTTTTACGATTAGTTTCAGGGTAGAAATATTTGTACTGATTCCTTATTTGTTAAGAATGCAGGCTATTAAACGAGATTGGGAGGCTTTGGAAGTATAAAGCCTTGCAGGAATTATTTTCTTCTTAAAAAATAAACAGCCCCAATAGCAAAAAAAGAGGGAACAATCAATTCCAAATATTGAAATGGCTCACCGCCACTATTTTGAATCAAATGAAAACCATTGACTAGTGTATAAAAAATATCAGAAACCAGTAGAAATTTTAAAATAGCAGTTCTAGCCTCTGATGGATTGCTATTTTTAGCCATCCAACCAATAGTGCCTGTGGCAAATAAGGCGCCACCTAACATTTGAGCGGTAAATTTTCCGAAATTATCTAAGGTGTTTTGTCCATGCCAAATTGCCATTTGCTCAGGCATAAATAATAAGGCAATACCGAAAAGACAACTTGAAATGGCAGTTAAGATAAAGAAGTTTTTGATAGTCATAGCTATAGAGGTTGTTCGTTAAGTCGAATATAGTAATTTTTGTGGAGCATTCATTTGATTTATAAATTAAATTGGACAAAATCATGAAACAACGACCAGCCATTATAAATAGCTATAATAAAACTGCAGCAGCTTATGCTTTAGAATATTTAGCCGAGTTAAAAGGTAAATCTTTAGACCGATTATTATTGAAAAGGTTTGTTTCGGAGAATTCCTCGAAAGGGAAAATATTGGATATAGCTTGTGGTCCAGGCCAAACGACTCAATTTTTACAAAAATGTGGAGCAGCTGATTTATTAGGTGTTGACCTTTCTTCAGGGATGATTGCACAAGCACAGCAATTAAGTGAAAATATGATTGAGTTTCAAGTCGAAGATATGCTCAAGTTTAGTTTTGCGGATGCTACTTTTGGTAGTGCTATCTGCTTTTATGGCATTGTGCATTTTACTTATGAGGATTTGGCACTCGCTTTAGCGGAAATCAAACGAGTGATTCAACCATCAGGGCAATTTCTATTTTCCTTTCATATTGGGCAGGAAGTCGTTTCTTTAGATGAATTTTTAGGAGAATCTGTTAAAATGGATTTCTATTATTTTGAAGTGGAACAAGTACTTGGAATGTTGAAAAAGATTGGCTGGAACGTGTTGGAAGTTATTGAGCGGCATCCTTATGAAGGGGTGGAGTATCCTAGTCGGCGGGCTTATATTTTAGTAGAGAAATAGTGATTATCCGTTGGCATCAAATCCGTTGGGAAGAATTTATATTTCAAAATCATTCCCAACGGATAAAAAATTATCGTTTATACATCATAATTCAAAACAGGCGCCAACCATCTCTCCGTTTCTTCCACACTAAATCCTTTACGCGCTGCGTAATTCTCCACTTGATCCTTACTCACTTGTCCAACCCGCATATATTTTGATTTCGGATTGCCAAAATACCAACCACTAACCGCAGCCGCAGGATACATCGCACAACTTTCGGTTAAAGTAATGCCCGTTTGTTCTTCGACGCGCATCAATTCCCAGAGGGTGCGTTTTTCGGTATGTTCTGGACAAGCAGGGTAACCTGGTGCTGGACGGATACCTTTATAATTTTCTTTGATTAAATCGTTATTATCTAAATTTTCATCAGCCGCATAGCCCCAGAATTCTTTACGCATTCTTAAGTGCATACATTCAGCGAAAGCTTCTGCAAAACGGTCTGCCAATGCCTTTAATAAAATTGCATTATAATCATCTTGGTCAGCTTCAAACCGCTTCACATGTTCTTCGATACCAAAACCTGTAGCAACTGCGAACGAACCAATAAAGTCTTGTACCCCCGAATCTTTCGGCGCTAAAAAGTCCGTTAAGCATAAATTAGGTTGCCCTGGTGCTTTTTTAACTTGTTGGCGAAGGTGATGTAAAGTGGCTTTAACTCGGTCTCTTTTATTACTTTCGTAAACTTCGATACTATCATGATTAACTGTATTGGCAGGATAAATACCGATGACTCCTTTAGCGGTCAACCATTTTTCGTCAATGATTTTTTTAAGCATCACTTGCGCATCCTCGTATAATTTAGTGGCTTCTACTCCCACTATTTCATCTGCTAAAATCGCAGGGAATTTACCCGCTAATTGCCAACTAGAAAAGAAAGGCGTCCAGTCAATATAAGTAGCTAATTCTGCCAAATCATATTCCTCAAAAACTCTAGTACCTGTAAAGGAAGGCATCGTAGGCGTATAATTTGCCCAATCCAATTGCAATTTATTTTCTCTCGCTTTTTTCAGCGTCAAATACTTTTTACTAGATTTTCGATTAGAGCGCATTTCTCTAACTCGTTGATATTCTGACTTTATATCTAAGATGAAATTACTACTCGTATCTTTTTCTTCACTCAATAAATTACTACAAACACCAACGGCTCTGGATGCATCTAAAACATGCACAACTGGCCCATTATATTGAGGTTCTACTTTTACCGCCGTATGCGTTTTAGAAGTAGTTGCGCCACCAATTAATAATGGAATTTTAAAATTTCGACGTTGCATTTCTTTAGCAACATGGACCATTTCATCCAAAGAAGGAGTAATCAACCCACTTAAACCAATAATATCTACATTTTCTTTGATAGCTGTATCCAAAATCTTTTGGGTAGGCACCATTACGCCCATATCGATAATCTCATAATTATTACAACCCAAAACGACCCCAACAATATTTTTACCAATATCGTGGACATCTCCTTTTACGGTTGCCATTAAGACCTTTCCTTTGGTAGATTTAGCACCTGCTTTTTTTAATGCTTCTATAAAAGGCGTTAAATGAGCCACCGCTTTTTTCATTACCCGTGCAGATTTTACTACCTGCGGTAAGAACATTTTTCCAGCGCCAAATAAATCACCTACGACATTCATTCCATCCATCAAAGGCCCTTCAATGACTTCGATTGGTGCAGGATATTTTAGCCGAGCCTCTTCTGTATCTTCTACAATAAATTCGGTAATTCCTCTCACCAAAGCATGTGATAAGCGCTGTTCGACAGTACTTTCTCGCCATGCCAAGTCTTTAACAACGGACTTTCCACCATCTCCTTTTACCCTTTCTGCGTATTCTGTTAAACGATCCGTCGCATCTGCTCGTCTATTAAATAAAACATCTTCCACTCGTTCCAATAAATCCTTTGGGATATCAGCATAAACTTCAATCAAACCAGCATTCACAATCCCCATATCCATTCCTGCTTGAATCGCATGGAATAGGAAAGAAGAGTGCATCGCTTCTCGGACTACATTATTTCCTCTAAAAGAGAAACTAATATTACTCACTCCACCACTTATTTTTGCACCAGGACAAGATGCTTTGATTCCTCGGCAAGCCTCTATAAAGTTAATCGCATATTCGTTATGTTCTTCAATACCTGTAGCAACTGCAAAAATATTCGGGTCAAAAATGATGTCATTTGGATTAAACTCCACTTCGTTGACTAAAATATCATACGCTCTTTTACAAATTTCTACTTTTCTTTCGGTAGTATCTGCTTGTCCGTCTTCGTCAAATGCCATGACAACTGCCGCTGCCCCGTATCTTTTAACTAAAGTCGCATGTCGCTTAAATTGCTCCACCCCTTCTTTCATTGAAATACTATTCACGATGCATTTTCCTTGCACACATTTCAAACCCGCTTCAATAACATGAAATTTAGAGCTATCAATCATGATTGGTAATTTGGCAATATCAGGTTCTGCCATCACCAAATTTAGAAAATCTTTCATCGCCTGCTCACTATCCAATAAACCTTCATCCATATTCACATCAATCACCTGCGCACCACCTTCTACTTGGTGTAAAGCCACCGATAAAGCTTCATCCAAAGCACCTGTCTTAATCAAACGAGCAAATTTTCGAGACCCTGTAACATTCGTTCTTTCTCCAACATTGATGAAATTCGCATCAGGACGAATAATCAACGGTTCTAAACCACTTAACATCGACATGCCCGTTGGTTCAGGAATTGGGCGAACCGCTAATCCTTCTACTGCATCTGCCATTGCTTTAATATGCTCAGGCGTCGTTCCACAACAACCACCAATCAAGTTCACAAACCCTGAATTGACAAAATCTTGGATATACGTTTTCATTTCCTCGCCATCTTGGTCGTATTCCCCAAATTCATTTGGTAAACCAGCATTCGGATAAGCGTGGACATTGGTATCGGCAATTTTTGCTAATGCTTCCAAGTGAGGACGCATTTCCTGTGCCCCTAAAGCACAGTTTAAACCTACACAAAATGGCTTGGCATGCATGATTGAAATCCAAAATGCTTCAACCGTTTGACCAGAAAGTGTTCGACCACTTGCATCCGTAATCGTTCCCGAAATCATGATTGGTAATTTCCTGCCTTTTTCTTCAAATACCGTTTCTACTGCAAAAATCGCCGCTTTGGCATTCAACGTATCAAAAATGGTTTCTATCAAGATAATATCTGAACCACCATCCATCAATCCTTCCACTTGTGTTTTATAAGCCGTCACCATTTCATCAAAAGTCGCCGCTCTAAAACCAGGGTTATTTACATCAGGTGAAATAGACAAGGTTCGATTGGTCGGGCCTAATGCACCTGCTACAAAACGAGGTTTGTCGGGATTTTTAGCGGTATATTCATCACAAGCTTTTCGAGCAATCTTAGCAGATTCAAAATTAATGGCATACGCCTGTGCTTCCATCGCATAATCTGCCTGTGCGATAGTTGTTCCACTAAAAGTATTGGTTTCGACAATATCCGCTCCTGCATCCAAATAAGCTTTGTGAATCGCTTCAATAATATGCGGTTGCGTAATGGACAAAATATCATTATTGCCTTTGATGTCCTGTGTCCAATCCTTAAATTGTTCACCCCGATAATCGGCTTCTTCTAATTCGTATTGCTGAATCATCGTGCCCATGGCACCGTCCAAAACAAGGATTTTCTCCTTGATAATTTCCGTTACAGATTTAGTCATTTTTTTTGTGGATTGATTGAATGGTTAATAGTAAAGCTATATCGAATTGGTCGATACAGAAGTTGTTTTTGAAATATTAGGTAGCTTATGGAAAGTAAGAGTTGTAAATCTTAGATGTTGATTTACGAGATATAGAACAGATTGTTTTGGGATTTGGTTTCGGAGGTGTAAAGATAAGGTGTTTTAATGGAGAAATAAATGCTTTTAGGAAGATTTGATAAAGAGAGAAAAAATAATCTCATCGAAAACCCACTTCTTAACTAAAGTCAATGACTTACAAACAAAATCACCGACAATTATGAAAAAACTAAATTTACAATAGTCCGTGCAATTTTTTAGGTAAAAAAACTTGACAAAAATAAAAAAAG
>JAFMDF010000583.1 GCA_017857395.1 Bacteroidota bacterium
TTTTTCATATTAAAATTTTAACAATTCACAAAACTTGACCGTTTCTAGTATAAAAGCCTATATAGTAGAAGACGAAATAAAAGCGATAGAATTGCTTCAAACGTATATTCAAAGAATCGATTTTTTGGAAATCGTTGGGACTACTCGTAATTCAATGAAAGCATTTTCTTATTTACAAGCCAATGAAGTAGACCTTCTTTTCTTAGATATAAACATACCCATACTCTCAGGCATTGAATTATTTAAAAGTATTAGCCAACCGCCAAAGGTTATCTTTACTACTGCTTATCCAGAATATGCCGTCGAAGGGTTTAATTTAGAAGCAGTAGATTATTTATTAAAGCCCATTAGTTTTCCTCGATTTTTAAAAGCTTGTGAACGCTTATTAAAACAGCAAAAGGTCAATAATGCTTTAGATTCAACAGAAACACTTTATTTATCGGATATTGTATATGTTAAAAGTGGGGTAATTACCCATAAATTATCTTGGAGAGAAATTCTATATTTAGAGAAGGATGAAAATTATGTCATTTACCATACCAAACAGAAACGAATCCTAAGTAGACAAACCCTAAGTGATTTAGAAGAAATATTTCCATCCTATATTTGCCGCATTCATAAAACCTATGCAGTCTCTTTATTACATATTCAGCGATTAGAAAGGGAAAGCTTACATGTCTATCAGAAAACCTTACCTATTGGGCGAACTTATAAACAGCAATTATTGGCTCGTATAAAAATGTTTGGATAAAAAGTTGGTCAATTTCTTAAAATCCTTTGAGTAAAAATATTTGGGAAGAATGGAGAGTCTAAATAACGAATTTTAGACAAATTAATAAAATTAAGTAAATTAAATGATTGGCTTATTTTTTTAAAATAAGCTAATCATTTGTTAACCAATCTCTAATAATTTAATTAAAAATACAATATTATAAAAGTGCTTAAATTAGGTGTACTGAAAGTCAGTCACTCAATTAAAGTATTTTTTTTAGATAAAATCATAACTAATTGATTTGTAACCCTGAAATACTTTTTATTGTGAATATTAGATGTCACAAAATTGATAAAAAATGGATAGTTTGTTTTTGGCTTAAAAAATATTCCTAAATTGTATAGAAAAACAGCCAATTGTAGAACTGTAACACGTAAAATGACAACTATTTTATGAGGTATTATTGTTTTATTTTATTATTTAAAAAAATATTAAAACTTTTTTATTAGATTAAGTTATTGAAAATGAATTGATTAAGTGTATTTTTGTCTGATTAGCTTATTTTTTTTTTTACCTAAGGGCTTGCATTATGTCACAATCAGGTATATATTTGTGACATAATTACGAAGCAAACTTCCCCACATAATTTAAAAACACTCCCACAGAATTTCCCCTCACGACAAGAACAATTAACAAAAACTTTTGAAACCGTTTTCATTTTTGATTTTAAAATAACAAATCAATCTTGTAATTTAAAAATCAAATTTCAAACTTCCCCCCATCATTATTAATAACACCACATTACACAGGGAAGATGAAAAAAGGATTCTTATATTTAGCACTAGTTTTAGCCATGAATTGGCAAGCAAAAGCAGCGACTATATATGTAAAAGTGGGCGCTACGGGCAACGGAACTTCTTGGGCAACTGCCACAGGAGACTTGCAAAATGCTTTACAAACAGCTACTATAGGAGATGAAATTTGGGTGAGCAAAGGCGTATACTTTCCAACAACAGATAACAACAGAACAATTTCTTTTCATATTAAAAATGGCGTAGCACTTTACGGTGGCTTCGCAGGTTCCGAGACCACAATCGGAGAGAGAATCATTAAGGCAAACTACAGCGTCCTCAGTGGAGAAATAGGGACGAAACAAAAAACAGACAACACTTTTAACGTGCTTTACACAGCACATGCAACAAAGACAACAATCATTGATGGCTTCATTATCACTGGCGGTTACGCTGGTGGTAATGAAACATCAGGCTCAAGATTTGCTTCTGGTGGTGGCATGTATAATGAAGGTGGAGTTAAAGGAAATCAATCGAGTCCAACTATTAAAAATTGCCGATTTATCGAAAATATAGCTAGAGATGGCGGTGCTTTATATAATAATGCAGCGAATGGCGGAACTTGCAAACCAACTTTAGTGAATTGTACTTTTCAAGATAACAAAGCTTTTTTAGGAGGCGGTGCAATCTTTAATAACGGAGAAGAAAAAGGAAAATGTTTACCAACTATTATAGCCAATAACTTTAGTAGAAACACCGCAGGATTTGGTGGAGCTATCTTCAACTACGGTAAAAATGGGGAATGTATTAACCATATTGAGGGCGCTAAATTCACTAATAATAAGGCAATGATTCAAGGTGGTGGTATCTTTAACTTAGGAACAAATGGAGTTAGCCAATCAAAGTTAATCAACTGTAAATTCATCGAGAATACAGCGCCAAAAGGAAGTACTGTAGCGAATAGTCAAGCTAAGCCAAGCATTGCAAATGAAGTAAGAATTTAAATAAAATAGAGATAAGAACTAACAAAAACTAAGCATACACACACACACATTCAGTTATTCAGGGACAAGCAAAAACAAAAACTAAGAACAAAAAAGTGAGATTTTAAAATTTGGTTAATAAATCATCACTTGCAGGGACAAAACAAAAACAAGCATTACAAAGCAAACACATTCAATTATTTAGGGACAAGCAAAAACAAAAACTAAGAACAAAAAAAGTGAGATTTTAAAATTTGGTTAATAAATCATCACTTGCAGGGACAAAACAAAAACAAGCATTACAAACACACACATTAAGAACGATTAAAAACAAAAACTACAAATCCAACTTTAGACATTGAAAAAAGAGGAAGTATTAAGTGAAAAAACAAACACTCATAACACTATAAACAAAGTAGCTTTTATACTTCCTCGATTACTCAAAAACCGTAAAGAAATTAATAAGTAGGTTATTAATACGATGATGAACGAGCGATCCCGCAGGGTGAATGTCCAGTGGACATTCAAGCGAGCGAACCGCAAAGCGGGTGGGATGGGAAAATAACTGAATAAAGAAATTAATAAGTAGGTTATTAATACGATGGGATTTACTTGGCAAGAGGAGCTTTTAAACGAGAAAGTTCCCGCCAAATTCCTTCAAGATAACTGAATAAAGAAATTAATAAGTAGGTTATTAATACGATGGGATTTACTTGGCAA
>JAFMDF010000220.1 GCA_017857395.1 Bacteroidota bacterium
TTATTTTGATAATATTTTATTTTATTAACTAATTTTGGGCGAACCTAGCGCTACTACTAATTAATAATAAGTTTGAGTTGTAAATTTATGATTTTGTCTAAAAAAACAATAGGATAAAGGCATATTTTTTTAATGTAGTGAGGGCATCATTTTAGTCATCCTTCTTATTCACCCTTGGATGCAATACTTCGCCTCCTACAGAAACGGAACGCTATATTTATTTAGACTTTACTGAAGGGCAAGATTATATATAGCCACCAAATAACAGCAGATGAGGATACTTTTCGATTTGATACAGTCATTGATTTGTAAGTTATATCATAAGAAGATTGACTGTAATTTATTTTAGTTTTCGTTCTTAGCTGAGCAGCTTCCATTACTTGCTCAGCAAAGAATAGCTAAAGTATAAAATTAATTGTTTTGTTATCAATAAATGACAGTTCCCAAAAGGGCTACTTTCTAAAATCGTGAGTTAATATTTTCAGTCTTCCTTTTCCAAAAGCACTAATTCATTCCATCTATCAATAAATTTAACGGCGGCATTCACCATTCTCGTTGTATTCTTTTCGCCTCTTTGCACAGTAGCTTCTTTTGGGTCTCTTTCTCCCCAAACACCGATAGTAGACATTTCAGCGGAAGAGGTTCGTTTACCTGTTTTTGCTGCTTTTAGTCCTTCCGCCAGAAAGAGCATTTTAGCGGTAGGATCATTAGCAATAACTTCTGGAACCATTTTCTCCAAATGGGGAGGAAGCGTTAATTGGGCGGCAGCTGCTTTGTCTAATTGTACTAAAGTCGGTATTAAATAAAGGGAACTAGATGTTTCTGGCGTTCCAGCATGTCTGTCTAATACTTTGCTAGGCATATCTGATGATGGTCCTAAAAATGGGCTAATGGCTGGTCCAAAACTAACGGCAACACCCGCAGTAGTTTGATTAATTTGGTCTACTAATAAGGTCGTAATAGCTCGATTGCCCCCATGAGCATTCATAATGATAAACCGTTTAAATCCATGTTGAATTAGGCTTTCTATTGCCTCCAAATGCACTTTAAGAATGGTCTCCGCACTCAACGTAATCGAACCCGCAAAACCCATGTGATAAGGCGATTGACCAGCCATCAAGATTGGACAAACCAGAATATCTCGCTGCTGAGCAATCAATTTACATCGTTCTACTCCATTCAAAAAATCGGTGCCTATAGGCAAATGATTTCCATGCTGCTCTAAGGCGCCAACTGGAATGATGACCATATCGGATTTCTCTAAAAAGGCTTCCACCTCAAGAACAGTCATGTGAGGTAAGTAATTTTTGACTTTTTGTTGGGTCCAAAGCGGATTAGTTTGCGCGAAAATAGTATTAGTCAGCAAACAACTAATCAAGAAAACACCAAGTAATAAATGGGACATTTTTAAATTTTCAGCTACCATGACTGGAGGATTTTTTAATGTAAGTACTCAAACAGTAATAAAATAATGATTGAAATGATTAGAAGGATATACTACTTCTAAGAAGGTTTTTCTTCATCTAAACAATATAGCCATATAGCAATTTAACCATCTAACCATCAGCCTCTTCATTTAATAGTAATCGTTTCCAAATGAACAGGTATAATCACCTTAGATGCAGGCGATGCCGCCTTTACTTCTTCAATAAAAGGTTTTATTTTTTTCTCTAAAGCACTTTCCTGTGAATAGCCATAAGGCACTCGGAAATTATCCCAATGGGCAGGAATGACTATTTTGGGAAAATTAGTCGCCTTCATTAAGCGTTCCGTATAATTATAGATTTCCAGTCTAGAAAAGTTAACTCCTGGTAAAATAATATCTGGTTGCAAACCTTGTATTTCCCGTTCAATAAAATTCATAGAACCCGCCGTCAATACTTTATGATTTTCAAAGCGTATATAAAAATTCAATGAACCGCCTTCTATAAAATCTTTAATTTGTAAGGGGGCTTTTGGTGGTTGGGTATAGGTACGGGAATCAAAATATTTTTTCTTACCTAAAGCAGAATGGAGCGATGGAATAACTCGTACTGAAAAATCATCAAATTGATAATCTTCCCCTCCTTTTACCGTATATAATTGGTCATCAGAAATACCATAAGCACGTAAAATATTTGTCGTCGTTTCCGTGCCAATCACCTTTGCCCCTGTTTTTTTAGCAATATAAGGCACATCGGATAAGTGATCAAAATGAGAATGGTGAACCAATATATAATCTACTTTTCCAATGATTTTATTGATTAGTAGCGTATCCGATTCATAATAATCCGTTCGGATATAACTTTTTCTATTGTCTTCCTTACTAATAGAAGGGCCTGTTCCAAGTTTTATTCTTGAAATATATGGATCCACCAATATCGTAACGGAGTCATTGGATAGCTCCCAACCTGCTGTACCTAAAAATTTTAAGTTTAAAGGATTACTCTGAGCGTTTATAGTCGGCAAGGAATACAATACCAATAACCAAATTAGACTTTTTATGGCAATGACTTTAAAACTTAACATTTGATATAGACAACTATTCATTTTTTATCTTTTTTGGTTGTTAGGTCGTCAGATAAAAAATGATAAATATCCTTGTCCCTTAATTCATTCGTGATATATACCTACTACGAATGAATTAAGGGACAAGGATATTAGTTGATAATTTTATAATACCATCTTTTAGTCTGATTCTCTAATAAGGATTGAGAGGAGAAAAGGATTAAAAAAATCTGCTAGTTTAGAAGGCGTCTTTTCCTTTAATTCTTACTCATAAACTTCCACCACTAATTCAATTTCCACCGCTTGACCTCTTGGCAAAGTAGCCATCCCGACTGCTGCCCGTGCGTGCCTGCCTCTATCTCCAAACACCTCTACCATTAAATCTGAAAAACCATTGATAACTTTTGGTTGTTCGATAAAAGAAGGGTCTGAATTGACCATGCCTAACACTTTTACAATGCGTTTTACTTTTCTTAAATCTCCGAGCATAGTTTTTAGCACCGCCAGTTGGTTGATAGCGGTCAATCTAGCGCCTTCATAGCCTTCTTCAATCGATACATCTTGTCCTAATTTTCCAGTAATTTCTGTCCCGTCTGCTCTTTTAGGGCCTTTGCCTGCTAAGAAAATTAAATTGCCTGCTCTTACCCCGTTGACATAATTCGCTACGGGTTGGGGCGGAGAAGGAAGCGTGATATTTAATGCTCGTAATTTTGCTTCGGGGTCATAACTAGCTTCTGGTTGAATTGGCTGGTTGCAAGAAAAAATTAAAGGGAGAAGGATAAGGCAACTAAACCAGTAAAGTTGTATTTTTTTCATAATTTATATTTTTTGACTAGTGTTTCAAAGGTAGTAAAAAAGTTGGTTTCTTTTCATTTTTTGCTTCATTGGATTCGGAAAACGTATTTTTTATAGGACGCTAATTTAGGGGATTAAGAATTAAATACAAGCCTAAGCAAACAAGTTTTGTAACACATTTTAATTTTCTGGTCTAACTAAAGACATTGTGATCAACAAAAGAAAATCAGACGTAATAGAAGGTTGTATATTACCTTAAAATCAGAATTTATCCGCTTATATTTTTAAAAACAATCAAAAAATATGTTCTCTAATAATTATGCCCATGCTATAGATAATCAATTGATAACAAAAAGTTTGGAAGGGAATAAAGCAGCCTTAACGCAACTTATCAAGCGGCATCAAGATTATATTTTCAATATTTCGTTGCGCTTATTTTTAGACCATGAAGATGCTTTAGATGCAACTCAGGAAGTCTTAATCAAAGTCATTACCAATCTAAAAACTTACCAAGGAAAAAGTCAATTTAGAACGTGGTTATATCGAATTGCTTTTAATCATTTCCTAAATGCACCAAAACAGAAAATGGAAAAAATGTTGATGAATCAACAGCAGCAGCAACAAGTTGATAAACGTCAAATGGTTACCACACAAGCAATCGAAATGAACGAAGCAGTTGTGGAAGAAGTCCGTATTTTATGTTCCACAGCCATGCTAATGTGTTTGACAAGAGAACAAAGGCTTTTATATGTGATAGGAGATGTTTTTGGAGCCAATCATCAGTTAGGGGCTCAACTTTTTGATATATCGCCAGGAAATTATAGAATTAAGTTGCATCGAGCAAAGGCGGATTTACTCAGTTATGTCTCGGGTCGTTGCGGTCTAGTAGATGCGAAAAATCCTTGTCGCTGCCCTAAAAAAACACGCCAATTTATTCGACAAGGGGTTGTGGACAAAAATAATTTGCGCTTTAACACGGATTTCACCTATAAAATTAGTCAAGTCGTCAACCACCAAATAGAAGAAGTGTGCGACGAAGTTCAACTTAATTTAAAAGAGCTCTTTCAAGACAACCCTTTTCAAGTTAAGGCAAAAATTGATGAATTACTAAATAATATAATACGTTAAAAATGAGCAAACAATTTAGCATAGATGCATTATGGTTTTCATTAAAAGGAAAAACTAAAAAGTATGCGACACATACCAATATCCAAATGCAAAAAATGTCTTTTGGAAACATTAGATTATTAGATACAAAAGAAGGAAAACAAACCATTTTAATTATTCCAGATGGACCAAATATTATCGAGCATTATTTCCCTTTGTTGGACAAATTAAAAAAATCATTCCGAGTTATCATTTTTGATTTACCGGGCTTTGGTTTCTCTACGCATAACGGAAACTATGATTATTCTTTTCAAAAAACGAATCAGTTGATTTTAGAATTACTGGAGGTACTCCAATTGCCAAAAGTGAACCTAGTATTTCCTTGCGCAGGCGGTTTTTATGGGCTTTCTTTTACTCAAGCTTTTCCCGAAAAAGTAAATCACTTATTTTTAATACAAACCCCTTCCTTAGGCGAAATGAAAAAGTGGATGAAAAGAATCGTTCCCAATTATTTAAAAAAGCCTTATTTCGGTCAATTAGTAATGCCTTTTGTAGAAAATAAGTTTGCCAATAATTGGTATGATTACGCCCTTCCAAAAGATAAAGATAGAACGGCCTATAAATCAGTTGCCTTGCAGGGCATCAAAAATAGCGGCACCTTTTGTTTATGCAGTTTAACCCAAGGGCTTTCTACTGAAATGGAGACTGACTTGCGTATTGACTCAACTATTCCCATGACTTTGGTTTATGGGACAAAAGATTTCACCCATAAAAACACCAACTTTGAAAGTATTCTACAATATCATGCTAAAGCCGACCTTATAGCTTTTGAAAAATGTGGACATTTCCCTGATTTGGAGCAAAGTGATAAATTCATCCGATTATTAAAAGAGAAAATTGGTATTTTTTAACACATAGTCACCTAGTTAAAACACAGTAGAGCATAGAGTTTAAGCTTTAAACTAGTTAAGCATTCCTATAAAAACTAGGTCAACTATGTGTTAAATGCTATGATTATGTATATGAAAAGGATTCATTTTTTATTCTCACCTTTTCGCTACTGGATAGGTTTCGGCTAAAAAATCATAGACTTTATCAAAATGACTTAATGGTGCTGTATGACCGCCATCCAAGAGAAGATGTTCATACCTATGTTTAAAATCTTTCTCTTTGAGCCGCTCTATCAGGCGATTGGACATAAGTGCAGCAGGCCATTGTTCATCTTCTTTGGCGGATAGTATCAAAATCGGCCCATTGATATTTTCTACTGCTATCACCGCTTTTTCAACTGCGGGTTCATTTTCCAGCATCATATTAAATGCAGTAAATAAATCTCCTTTAATAGCAGGGAAAATAATTTTAAGGGGGGCAGGAACATAAGTTACTTCTAGGCCATCATACATCCAAGAAGAAGTATTGCTAGTAAGGGTTATAGCAGGAAAACTTATATCAGCAGTTGACATAGCAATGACTGCATTAAATGCTTTATACCTACTCCCTAAATTTAACACCAATTCTCCGCCTTTTGAGCCACCAATCAAGGCAATTTTGTTTTCGTCAATATTTTTATTTTTGGATGCTATAGTAAGAATGGTATCCGCAATGGCATTCAAGGAAATTCGGTCAAGATACGGTGGTGTATTTGCTCCAGCATTAAAATAGCCAATAGCTAATACCGCATAGCCTCTTTTGAGTAACTCGGCTCGTTTCTCTTTCATATAATCTCTTGCCCAGTCATTGCCACCGCCTCCACCGCCAAAGGCAACAACTAGCGGTTGATTAGTGGAATCTCCTACAAATAATTTGGTAGCTAACTGGCCATGTTTTTCAGAAAGGGATGGCGTGTAGGTCATAATAAAAAGAAGAGCTGCAAGCAAAATGACTGCCAATAAAATTAGTGATTTTTTCATGTAAACTATTTTAAGGGTAAGGTTTACAAAATAATCACTCAATTCCTTTGACCTACGTCAAAAAATAGCTTCTTTCCTAAGTCTACTCAAAGTTTCTTGTGCGATTCCGATATAAGAAGCCGCCATTCCCAAAGGTATTCTGTGATGAATATGCGCATACGTTTTTAAATAATGTTGGTATTTGTCTTTGGCAGTAGAAAACCGAGCAATAGCCAATCGTTCTATCAAGTAAAGATAACCGCTCCCCATATCCATTCTGGCGTACCTTTCCATTTCTTGAAAATGGGTAAATAAATACATCAAATCATTGATGTGCAAAGTCCATACGGTTGATGCTTCGATAACATCAATGTAGTACACATCAATTTCTTGTCGGATAAAACTCTTTGGCGAATTTATCCATTCATTTTCACAACAAAAAAATTCAGACACCTCTTTCCCGTCTTTTAGATAATAGAGTCGTAAAATACCTTTTTGAATAAAGAAACTATTTGTACAAACTTTGAATTCGGTATGTATTATTTCCTTCTTTTTAAAAGTTTGTAATTTAAGTCGAAGCTGAAGTTCTTTTTTCAATCCTTCAGAAGGTCGAACATATTTTGAAATTGCTGCTAATATCTGTTCCATAATAATAGGTCTGTAAACGATACTTCTTTTCCAAAAAAACAAACCCAATAATAAGGCTATCAACCCCATAAACCAAGGTCAAACAGCTCCAATATTCCTCGAAATTGTCTTTTTCTTAATGTAGGAGTCATTAAAATCAAATAATTCTTCCATTGGACAGAAAATCTTATATTTACATATCCAATCTTATTTTTCTTTCATTTAGAATATTTGTAATCCACAAAAAAATATAGGTGTCAATCAAGTCATTCCTAAATCAATACAAAAAATAATGCTAAAACAACCATTCATCTCCCTTATTTTCGCTTCGATTTTCTTCTGCTGTAATCAACAAACAGCCTCTAAAGAAATAGTATTTATCTGTCCTCACGGAGCAGCTAGAAGTCCCATAGCAGCGGCTTATTTCAATAAAATGGCAACCGAACAACAACTAAACTACCATGCAACATTTAAAGGTACAGAACCAGGTAAAACATTATCTACTAGAACGGTGGAAGGATTAACCGATGAAGGAATTGACATTAAGGGATGGAAACCAACACTTGTATCAAAGAATGATATAAACAATGCCTATAAAGTCATTACCTTTGACTGTGAAGTGCCAATGAAGAATTCTTCCGCTTTGGAAGAACAATGGGATGGTACGCCTTCTCCAAGTAAAGAATATGACGATTATACCAATCTTATTAAAACAAAAGTAAAGGAGTTAATTGAAAATTTACCTAAAGACTAATCAACTCGTAAAATATTTTTTGAAGGAAATTCAACACATCTATTTGAACATATTTATTCCAGTCAAAAAACAGGGAAATAATATTTCAAATATTGATTGAAAGTTTACAATCAGCCTGAGTTGGCAACTGTCTAAACCACCTCCTTACTTAAGACAGGCTGTTCCGCTTGCTTAAATTGCTCTGCCGAAACCCATTCATAGTATCTAGCACCTTCTTTCAGCACTTCGGTGGAAATACTCGCCAAAGCAAATTCTTCTTTTGGGGCGATGATGCTTTTATCCATTTGCATTCTATGTAAGGCCTCATAAGTTGGATAGTCTAAAGCTTTCCTATTGGCTAATTTTTGCTTGATTTGGAAAGATTGTACGACTTCTTTCCAAGCTGGTTGAATACTTGCTTCAAACACCTTGGATTTAGAGCCACTACCATAAGCAATGAAGCCAAAATCTTTTCCAGCAAGTTTACTTCCTTCTAAATAATCTTCCTCCAAAGTACCCATCAAAGCTAGAAAAATAGAACAAGCATACATATTCCCTACCTCACTCGAAGCAACTTCTGCTTTAGCTAGTTTATTAAGGGTGAATTCTTTATACCCTTTGGTTTTGGTAATCGTTCTTAGAAATTGACTATTAGCTTTATTAAATAAACCGACTTCGGAAAAGTCTTTTCTTTGCGGTTCTACTAATTCGTTTTCTTCTGCATAAGCAGTCCATTTTCCAATTGCTTTTAATTCAATCATGAATAATTGGGAAGCAATTCTGCGACCATGTGCGGCATAAGGTAAATGAAAAATCAAACGCTCCCAATTGCCCAAAACAGGGTAATTTTCAGGAATTAATCCCGCTGTTATTTTTTTATCTTTAAAATTAAAATAAGCTTCTCGAATTCTATTTTGATAAGTAAAATTAGAATATTGTCCGTCAAAAACGGGTGTATCTTTTCGCATACTAAGCTTGGAATCATTATCATCCAAAATTCCTTTTACTTCTAGAGAATCTCCTAATTTAGCTAAAGTTTCTGCTGCTGAAATATGGGTAATCCCTGCTAAATCTAAAACCTCTTTAATAATTTGAAGTTTATCGACTTCCTTTTTAGGTTTAAAGAAATCGTGAACGCCCATAGAAGCAACGCCAAACGTATCCCCAATGGTTAATAATCGAGGATTATGCTTAACCAACATAGCAATAGCACCTGCTCCTTGGGTATATTCTCCCGTAGAAGCTAGTTCGTATTTAGCAAAATCAGCACAAACCACTATACCAATTCTAGACGCATCTCCCTTCACCCAATCTAAAGTATTTTGCAGGGCATCTACCCCACCGACACAAGCAAAAGTCAAATCTACTACATCACAATTCAACAAACATTTTTTGCCATATTGTCCTCGATATTTCCGCCTTAACATTTCTAGAACGTAAGTTGCAGTTGGTTTAGCACCATCTAAAGCACTTTCCGTTCCCAAATAAATCCGTCCGATTGTATTGGGGTCAATTTGATTTTTTTCAATAATTTCTACTACTGCATTCGCTGCCATCGTCGCCGTATCTTCATGGACATCAGGTATTGCTAAATGTTCTAAACCTAGCCCTTTATTTAATTTCTCATAAGAAATCCCTCTTTCCGCAGCAATGGTACGGATTGGCAAATACAAACTTGGTACATAAAGCGCCATGTCATCAATTCCAATAGAAAAACCTTTCATAACACATCAATTTTTTAGCCCAAATTATCGGGTACATGAACAAAATCAGGGACTGAGTAGTATTTCGCCAATTTAACAGTCCTTTTAAAGGATTGTTGTAAAAAAAGATATTATTGAATAATTTACAAAGGTAAGATTTATTCTTGCTATCCCCTTGTTTTTAGGGGCTATTTGCTTGTTGTTAACTTCCGCAAGTTCTTGTAGTGCCAAGCGCTGCTTGGTGTGTTTCTATACTAACACCAAGCAGCGCTTGGCACTACAGGCTGAATCAAGATTTAGCAAATCAGGAGTTCCCCCCGCCAGCCTACTCAGCTACTGCTCACTTACCAACTCTAGAGGGACTTCGATAGTAGTTGCTTTTTTCTTACTTTTTCGCAAAGCTTTCCGTATTGCTCGACCTCTTTTCTTATCAATTTTATATTGCTCTAAAATGCCTCTAGTTCTATAAAATCTTCGTTTGAACAATCGGAATTTAAATTGATTATCGCCATTCTCATCAGAGGTTACTTCGATGTATACTTTCCGCTTAGAAGCAGCATAACCTGTTTTTTTTGGGATAATATACCGATTGGTTCGCTTTAGATTATTGAGTGGAATAGACACCCAAATATCTGTCAAATCTCCATAACTCAAAGTACCTTCCATAAATAAATGAATCGCATTGGATTGGATTTCTAGCTGTGGAAAATTGATTTCTTCGCCCTTAATGGTCAATTCACCGATAATAGGGGCAAATCGAAGTTCTTGAAATCGTTTTTCCATCCGCAATCTAGACGCAATCGCATCTAAAGGTTCAAATCCAATCACTACTACATCCTGTAAATCAAAAACTAATTTTCCTTCGGTTGCATTTGGAATTAGGCTGCTTTTATAATCATCAATCACACCAGCTATATCAAAATTCATACTGACAGCACCTCCTAGTTTTGCCATATTTTTTAAGGAGGGTAAAGACAAATAATTAAGGCTCTCTATTAATTCTTTTAATACTAAATTTTCCGTTTGAATATTTGCGGCAAAGGGAGTAATTAACTTTTGACCTACATCAAATTGCCCATCGACTAAGATATGCCCATTATGAAAATCAAAATTGGTTTTTTCTAAAATAATCGTAGTAGAATCTCTTAAATGCACCCCCGTACTTAAAGCTTCAAAGACCAGTTGATTGGAATAAATGAAAGAATCTACCTGCACATGAAAATGGGGGTTAAAGGTTTGTAAAATACCCTTTACCGTGGCTTTCATAGATTCTGTTTCTGCTGTTGAATCATTGGAAGCAAAGATGGCTAAAAATTGTGTCCATGTAATTTTAGACGCTGCAATATTTACTTCTGATGCTAAATCAGTTCTTTCTTGTCCCAATAATAATTCGCTAAGATGGTCAATATTTCCAGTCAGGTGAATTTTTTCTCGTAGGGAATCTGATAATAAATAAAAATCAAAACTGGCTTTATCTGCTTCCAGTTTTAAATCAATTTCTGTTAATGGAAAAGTAACACCGACGGGTTGATAATAAACTTCACTTTCTTTTAAGGAAAAGGCAGCATTCCCATCTGATAATAATTCTTTGATATTTTTGACATTCCCCTTATAATCAAAAGCTACTTCAAATTGTCCATCTTTAAAGAAAAATTGGTCTGTTTTAAAGAAACTATTAAATACTTTTGGATTTCCTGCCAACGCTATATGTACTGCACCAAAAATATTGTTAGATAGAGGCGCTAACGTTGTTGTTGTATCAGGTTGATAAGTAATTGTTCCCACTAAATCTTTAGATTTATGGCTGTCAAAAGCAATTTTTCCAGTAGAACTATTTGGTATTAATCCTTTTTCATCATCTAAAATACCTTTATGCTGAATCGTTAAATTTAAATCATCTGGCAAATGGTCTAAATTTCTCAACATATTGATGTTCAAATAATTGAGCGTTGGTAATGCTTTGGCTAAGTTTAATTTGTTGGTCGTTAATTCAAACTCGAAAGGCGTTCGATGAGGATGCCTTATATCCAATCGGCCACTAAAAGATACAGCACCTTCCTCATAATCAAAATTTGTTTTTTCTAGAATTAGGGTGTGTTCATCTTCAAAATATAAGCCTGATTTAAAATTATCTAATCGCAATAAATCAAAATAGGCAAGCGTATCAATTTCTATTACCACTATTGGTTCAAAATTGTGATACAAGCCTTTGACGGTCGTCTTCATGGACTTTTTCTTCTCCTTTTCTGATTTGCTTTTCCCATTAGAGGATAATCCATTTTCTGCGAAAAAATTCAGAAAATCAGTCCAACTTAATTTCTTAGATTCAATCAATGCTTGCCCCTCCGCTTTTTCCTCCGCCAGAGCGATTAATAAAGCTGGAATGTTTTTTAGATGACCGTTTAACCATAAGTCATGCTGAAAACTACTATTAACAATTTTAAAAGCAGCAGCTCCTGCTTCTTTTTCTAAAGTCATTTCTCGGAAAGGAAAGCGAACATTTGCTGGTTGATATACTACCGCAAAATCCTGCAAATCTAGTTGGGCATTCGTTTCTCGGAGAATACTATTAATATCTTCTAGTGAACCGTTAATAGCTGCATCAAGGTTAAAAGTCCCTGATTCAAAAAGAAATTGATTATTGCCCAGCCAATCACTAATGCCCTTCGCTTCGCCACTAATATTAGCCGCCGTCTTAAGTTGAAGCCCTATTTCTGGTGTTTTCCAAGCATCAACTTTAGCAGCTTGAATGTTAAATTGCCCTTGACGAGTAGCTACGTTTTCTAAATCTAAACTAAATCGTTTTTTCCCTTCCTTTAGCTGTCGTTCATCTTCATAAATTCTATTCAAAAATCGACCTTTTACACTTGTTTGTTTAAAAGGAATATCGAAAACCGTTACTTCTTGATTTTGGAATTGAAAGTCTACTTCTATAATAGGATGATCTTCAGGTTGGAAAGTTGTAATTAATTTTGTCTTTGAATAAAAGGGGGCTGGAACCTCATAAGGAGCTAATACTTTTTGAATATTGGGTATTAATAAAGGACTAATTTTAGCCAATCGAGTGGCTTTATTTTCAAATAATAAATTGGACGGATGCACTCCTTTCGTATAAAACTCTCCACTAAATAAAAAGGTCTCTTCATTTATTTTTAAATCAAAAGGTTGAATAACAACACTACTATCTTTCCATACAAAATCAAACGTGCCTTGTAGCTGGCTATTTGGTAAAAAAGCACCTTTCACTTCTTTAAAAATTAATTGGTCAATGGCTAAATCCAATTCAATTTGAGCAGCTAGATGCTCCATTTCTAAATCTAAAAAAGTACTTAAATGATTAATTTTTGTATGGATATTCGTTGTTTTAACGGCATTCGTTAAATGTACGGCTATATTGGTTAAGCTTAATCCTAATGCTTTAGTTTTTACGTCAACCGATTTCCAGGATGCTTCTTTTGCTGGCTTCTCCGTAAGACTTAGTTGCTTTTTTAATAAATTTTTGACATTGCTATACCCATTTTGTTGGGTTAAAATGTGAATCACTCCATTTTCTAATTGCACCTGATTAATGGCTATCTTTTTATGCCAAATATCTACTATAGAAAATGCTGTGTGCAATTTTTCTACCTGTAATAAAGGGTGCTGATGTTGGTCAAATAAGGAATCTTTGACCCATACATTCTTCAAGGTAATGGTCGCTTCTGGGAAATTTTTATATAAACTAATGGAAGTTTCATCAAAGGAAATAGTGCCTTCATTTAAGAACGGTAATTGGTCTAATATTTTGGTTTTATTAGACGCTAAATAACGATTAGCCGCAAAGACTAAAATGCTCGTTATTAGCCCAATAAGGAGCAAAGAAATACCTAAAAATTTTAATAGTTTACGGAACAAAAATTATTATTTGAATGAAGTCGGTGATGTAGTTTTTCTCTCGAATTCGCCAATTTACCTCATCGGCTATTCACTTAACGCAAAAATAGCGCTTATTGTCTATTAGTTGGGCTACTTTTTTAATAAAAAATGTTACTTGCAAGGCAAATGGGTCTACGGTTGAAGGTAGCTATTAACTAACCATTTCCAATAGTCGATAAATACAATGCTTCTACTTTGGTTCTTGCCCACTCCGTTCTTCTCAAAAATTTCAAACTTGATTTAATAGAAGGGTTGCTTTTAAAGCATCGAATATTTATTTTTTCGCCCAGTTTTTTCCAACCGTATACTTTTTCTAGGTAGGTTAAAATATCCGCCAATTTCACCCCATGAAGTGGGTTGTTGGCTTGAGGTTTAGTTATTTTTTTTAGTTCTTTTTCCATAATAATTAAAAATACGTATATTTCCGTAAAAATAAAAATATGGCCGCACAAAACGAAACGACTAAAACCATCATCGAACATTTTTATCATTGGGAAAAAGTCCAACCGAATAAAGTGTTCTTGCGCCAACCAAAGGGCGACCAATGGCATACTATAACTTATGCAGAAGCAGGACAAGCTGCAAGAAAGATGACAACTTCCCTGAGAACTAAAGGACTAAACCAAGGAGACCATATTGGTATTTTGTCTAAAAATTGTTACCATTGGATATTAGCAGATTTGGCGATTATGATGGGGGGATTTGTCTCCGTCCCTTATTACGCAAGTCTGCCTAAGGGTCAATTGAAAGAGGTCGTTAAATTAAGTGACATCAAAGCCCTTTTTATTGGAAAACTGGACAGTTGGGGAGATAAAAGTGAAGCGATTCCATCTGATGTACTGGCTATTAAATTTCCGCAGTATGAAGGCGCTGCAACAGTAACAATTGGCGAAAACTGGGATGATTTAATCGCTAATAACCCACCTGCCACGGATAATTTTGTTCCTGATTTAGATGATCTTTGGACCATCAAGTTTACTTCTGGTACTACTGGCACGCCTAAAGGAGTCATGCATATCCACCGAACGCCAGGGTTGATTATGGAAAATGAAGAAAAGACCAATTGGATTGGTATTTACAACATTCCAGAGGTGCGTTGCTTGTCTTTTTTACCATTGAATCATGTGGGAGAACGATTGGGCTTAGAAGTGCCTGTAATTACAAGGGGTGGCATGATTTCTTTTGCAGAAAGCTTGGAAACTTTTGCTAAAAATTTGCAAGATACTCAACCTACGATGTTCTTTGCCGTTCCAAGAATTTGGACCAAATTTTATTTAGGCGTTATTGCTAAGATGCCTGAAAAGAAATTAGACTTCTTGCTCAAAATTCCGATTATTGGTAGTATGACCAAAAATAAATTGAGGACTGCATTAGGTATGCGAGATATTAGAATAGCCGCTACTGGTGCAGCTATAACCCCTGCCTTTATCAAGAATTTTTATAAAAAATTAGACATTCATTTAATCGAAGCCTACGGCATGACGGAAGTTTGTGGGTCAATGACCAATAGTCCTGACCCAAATTCACCCCAAGATTCAGTAGGGAAGGCTATTCCGTTTGGAGAAGTAAAAATTCATCCAGAAACGGACGAGATTTTAATGAAGTCGCCCTATATGATGACAGGTTATTATAAAAATCCCGAAAAAACAGCGGAAGTTTTAATTAATGACTGGATGCATAGTGGGGATAGAGGTACCATTGATAAAGATGGATATGTACGGGTCATTGGCAGAGTCAAAGATGCTTTTAAAACTTCTAAAGGCAGTTACGTGACGCCTAATCCAATGGAAGAAATATTGATGAAAAATGATTATATCGAGCAAGTTTGTGTGGCTGGTTTAGGTATTCCACAGCCTATCGCCTTGGTTAATTTATCAGAGGTTGGATTAGCCGCAGACAAAGCAGCAGTAGAAGCCGCTTTAATCGAAAGTATACAATTAGCGAATAAGGACCGAGCAAAATTTGAACAGATTTCTACTATCATTGTACAAAAAGAGCCTTGGTCGGAAGATAATGGACTCTTAACCCCTACCCTTAAGGTAAAACGTGGAAAAATTGATGACCGATATTTGGGGAATTATTTGGAATGGCACGAGGCAGCGGATAAGGTTATTTGGGTGTAAGAAAGACGGTTCTTTTTATCAATTCTAGAAAATTCTGATTATAATACCGAAAGCTTTCGGTATTACAATTCGACAAAAAGTAAACACAAATAATGAAAAGCATCCCATTTTTTTCTTGTCTATTCCTACTAATTGGAGGTTGTGCACCAACAAAATTAGTACGTACCTCTATACAGAAAGACAAAATTGTATTAGCTTTTGGTTCTTGTAGCAATCAAGATAAGGAACAGAAATTATGGGATGAAATTATTGCCGAGCAGCCCGATTTTTGGATATGGCTAGTGGTTTGCGCAAGAAGTTAGCGGCAGTTAATATTCTTCAATTTCT
>JAFMDF010000584.1 GCA_017857395.1 Bacteroidota bacterium
TTTGAAGGATGGTTAAATGGCAATGACCTAAAAGGGACTATGCGCTTTACGGATGGCAAAATCTATAATTGGACGGCAATAAGAGCGCCTAAATTGGCGTATCATAAAAACCCTAAGTGGGGCGAACCCATTCAATTATTTAATGGAAAAGACTTAAGCGGCTGGAAAGCCATGGGAGAAAATCAATGGGTGGTAGAAGATGGTGTTTTGAAAAGTCCAAAAAGTGGCGCTAATCTAGTGACTGAATCCACTTTTAATGATTTCAAATTACATGTAGAATTTCGCTATCCAGCAGGTAGTAATAGTGGTGTTTACTTAAGAGGTCGATATGAGGTACAGATTGAAGACAATAAAGGAATGGAACCTTCTAGTACCCTTTTTTCAGGTATTTATGGATTCCTGACACCTACAGAAATGGTCGCTAAAAACCCAGGTGAATGGCAACAATACGATATTACTTTAATCGGTAGAAGAGTTACAGTAGTTGCCAACGGAGTTCCTGTTATCATCGACCAAACTATTCCTGGTATAACTGGTGGCGCATTGGATAGCAAGGAAGGAGAAGCAGGGCCATTTTTCATCCAAGGCGACCATGGGCCAATCGAATATAGAAACATAATAGTCACGCCAAGAATTGAAGAAGCCCCTATTACTAAAAATCTATTTAATGGGAAAGATTTAACTGGCTGGCATGTCGATGTGCCAGAAATGGATACCGTGCCGAGTGCCATCAATCCTTTTATTATAAGAGATGGCAATTTAGTAAGTTTAGGTACACCCCAAGGGCATTTAATTACAGATGCAGAGTATGAAAACTATAGATTGGAGGTAGAATACAGATTTCCTGGTAAGCCTGGAAATTGTGGGGTATTGGTACATGCTTCTACGCCTCGTTCTTTGTATAAAATGTTTCCAAAATCTATTGAAGTACAAATGATGCACAAAAATGCGGGAGACTTTTGGGTGATTGTAGAAGATATTCAAGTGGATAATATGGTGAAACGCAGAGGGCCGAAAGAAAAATGGGGCATCACAGAAGGCAAAAAACGAAGGATTCTAAACCTTACAGATGGTACAGAAAAACGGTTGGGAGAATGGAATAAAATGACGATTGAGTGCTTGAATAAGGAAATAAAAGTTTGGTTGAATGGTATTTTAGTGAATCATGGGTATCAGGCAACTGTTCATCAAGGTCAAATTGCGGTACAAGCAGAAGGGTCGGAAGTGGAATTCCGAAAATTGTATTTGACACCTATTTCTGCTTTGAGTAAGTAGGATTAAAAGCTATTTTCGACGCTGATTTCGCTGGTTTTTATGATTTTTTATAAGGTTAGACTACTCTATAAAAAAGGTCAGAAGTCAGGTTAAATGCTGATAAACAATTGGTTATCAGTATTTTATTCTTAAGCCAAGCTACACGTCTAGTATTGTAAATTACTAAAAGTCAATAAATTAGATTTTTGCTAGTAAACGATTCATTTTCAAGATGTAATGGTGGGTGATACTTTAAAAGTCTAACGACACCATGCACAACCATAGACGGATAGCCTTAAGCCAGCTAATTTCTGACAATCCATGAAATGGATGGTCTGACTTCTGGCTTCTTTTGTATAGTTTTAATGCGTTTCTGACAAAGCATTACTAAATTTTAGTTGTTGAGGAGCGACATAAGTAAGATTTTCCAATGCTTCCAACCAAGTATCGATTAACCAATGTGCTTGCGAGGATAATTCTGGTTGGTTAATAAATCTTCGGATATAATAAGCGATATTTCTCAATAAATAAAATTGGTAAACCTGTTCATAATTAACGTCAAATTCACTTATCATTTGTTCCACAATAGGAATTTTAGCAAAAGCGGTAATCTGCCTTTCAATAGCCGTAAAAGGTAATCTTTTGATCAAAATACTTGACTGAAAAATATAATGAAAAGCATCGTAAAATAAAGGCAATCGCTCCGCTAGTCCCCAATTGTAAACATGTACTGCTTTATCCGATAAATAGCTATTCCAAGGCGTAAAGTCTCCATGTGCTATAGATATGGGTACCAAATCATTGGTATTTAATTGTTGGACCAATTGATTTAAAAGGGAATGAATACGCTTGATTTTTTCTTTTGGCAAGTCATTGCTAATCTCAGCATGACCTATAAATGCGACCTCTTTTTGAATGCCTAGCCAAGCAGTTGATTTCTGCAATAATGCGGGTGCTGCTGTTTGCTTGTATAATTCATATAAAGCGGTCAAATGTAAGCCTCTCAAGTCGTTATTACTGGTTTCTTGCTCAGGGCGAATATTGGAAACCATGAGGTTATCCCCAATTCTTTTGGGTTTGGGCAACACTATTTTCCTTAACTTATAGCTTTGGAGTAATCGTAAATAGTCCCATTCTTTCGCAACTAATTTTTTAGCGGATTCGGTCAGGGGCATTTTTAAAAATCTCGTTGCTTTTTGCCCTTGTTCAAAACTAATCACTGCTTTTCTATTTTCTCCGGGAGTACCTGTAAAAATGGCGTATTGTCCTTTACTATTTATGGTATTCAAAAACAGTTCGTTAGCCGTCGTTATCCAAAGTGAACCTGATTTTAACAAATGCTTTAAGCCTACTTTAAAGCCAGTTTTAAAAATACCTTTAACAAATTCTCCTCTCCAATTGGACGTTTTGTAGGTATTTAAAAAGATAGGTTTTTTGTATTGATGGTCATACATCCAACGAATACTACCATCTGTATGGTCAATGAAGTCAAATTGTTGGGTATTAAATACTGTAGAAGCATGCTTATTACCGTAAAGGTCAATTAGTACTATTTCGGGATATTTGGTAATTAAAGAAGGTACTATTCCATCTGGGTGTAAATTCAGTACCGTGATGGATTGATTAGGGCGAGCAGCTAAGGCAAATTCCAATAATTGTTGATTCACAAAAAAACGAATTTGGCAACCCAAATGTGCTTGTATAGTAGATAAATTATATTGTTTAATCGTAGGAATCACCACAAATACCACTTCCGAAGAGGGGTTAAATATTTTGGCAATTACAGGGATGTCAGTCGGATGAATAAAAGCTTTCATTTACTTAATTTGTGTAATTTTAATAGTGTTTCTCAATAGGGAATGAAAGATAATTTAAAATGTGAATTATTTGCGTTAGTACGCTAGGTTCGCCCAAAATTAGTTAATAAAATAAAATATTATCAAAATA
>JAFMDF010000221.1 GCA_017857395.1 Bacteroidota bacterium
TAAGTGCGCCACCAGTACTCGATGGAGGTGTTGTCGGGTTTGGATTACCATTTTTAGAGATACTTATTTTTTCTTCTCGATAGCAATGCCCGCCATTAGGTGTACTGATATTAATTTTAATAGTATAATCACCTTCTGGTAAATCGGAAATGAGTTGAAAATTGGTACAATACTGGCAGATTTCAAAGACCTTCCAATTGGTAGGCGCACCGATAATTTCTACTTTATTATAACTATTTCCTAAACCTAGAATATAGAGGGTATCGAGGTAATTAATAATAGCTACATCCTCACAAGCCGATGGAGGAACAAGAGAGGGTAAACAAATATCTCTTGGATTGGCGCAGAAGTCAGACCAGTTAATTAGGTTGTTAATCGGATTGCCGACTAATACTTCTCCGAAATGGTCTGCGGTACAAAGGGCATTTGTCTCAATAGGTAAACAGGACAAGTTATTATTTTGGAAGTCAAAAAATTGCAGTTCAGAAAGTGCTGCGATTTCTCTAGGTAGCTTACTGATATTTTTACGTCCAATAGAAAGTCCTTTTAATTGACCATATTCATTACAATAAGTTTCTGGAATAAGGCAGACATTACAAATTTGGTTATTGGTCAATTGTTTCCATTCATTGCTAAGGGTATTATTGGTGTTAGCATTATAAATAGCTTTAAGAGCAATATATTCTAGTCGTTCAAGCTGACTGGAAAAATTACATTGTGCTATTCCAGAACTAGCTGCTAGAATTAAGAACGCTCCGATTAACAAAAGAGCTTTAAGTTGAAAGTGTAGATTCATTAGAGTATGTTTAATTAATGATTAAAAAGTTACCCAAAGTGCATTAATTTAGAGGGATAGCAAATGACAAATAGTGCTATCAAATCTTTACTTTTTGTGATGGAATTTATTAGCTATTAGAAGTAGAATCGACTACCAAATGTCAAGCGTAGTGTTTTACTCCTAGCCAGATGAATAGGAATAAGCATTTTAAGCCGAACAAACAGCGCTACCCAATTCAAGGGGGCATATTCTGTTTCATGGAGAGTGCTGACTCCAAATAAATTGTTAGTTGGGAGTATCTCCTCTTCAATTTTTTCTTTACCCCAGAAAAAGCCCATTCCAAAATAGGTAGTGGCTTTTTTGATGTTTCTAAATTTATAGCCTTTCGAGAATTCTAGACTTAGGCTATTAGTCTTTAGGGACAAACCATTTTCGGTACTCGGTGAAAAATAGGTTTGCTTGATGCTATAAAAATTAAGGCGCAGTTCATCAAAACTATTTAGGTGATAATGGAGGGTAGCATTTCCACCTTTGGCATTCAATACAATTCCTGTAGAAATGGACCAAGTTTTAGATAAATGTTGTTGGCTGATTCCATCTCTGCCAAAAAAACAAAGTAGAAAGCCGAGTAAAATTTTTAAGTACTTCATTATTATTTAATAAAACCTTTTGATAGGCAGTTTATGAAATAGAATATCTAGCGTAATATTTCGACCATCCTCGACCACCTCCATATAAAATAGACGGTCACTAGGAATGGCTATTTTTCCAAATACCACTACATATTCATTAACTTGATAGGGGAGTACTCTTGTAATGTCTTCTTTGACGGTAAATAAGGGGGCTAACTTCTTTTCATGTAGTGCCGACTTTTTAGGTCGTTTTCGTTCTTTTATACCAAATTCAGTATAAGAAATATCATAAGGTATTGCGCCTCTGTTTCTAATTTCATAGACCATAAAGCAATTTTTTAGGCTATGATAAATACCAGTAATTTTTAGTTGGATGTCTCCGTGTCTGGCACCGATGTAATCGTATAAATGAGCTTGCCCCAAAAGCGTAACAGCTTTTCGATATAAGCTTAGATTTGCTTGGGATAATCTATTTTGTTCAAGCGCATTATATCTAATAGGTAGATTCACTTTTCTAGTATTCATCCTATCCTCATTAGTGACTCGTTGATTGGTAGGTAAAGTTGGTGGTGATTTATTATCGGTATTTCCCAAAAGCTTAATGGCCATTTGGGGGGTAATGAAATAATTAAGTTGAGGGGTGGGGGAGTACTGAACAAAAAAAGAATAGTAATGCTGGTCTTTGGTCATTACCGTTAAATTAGTTTGTCTATCGGTTTTAATACCTTTTACTCTTATAATATTATTGGTATAATCAGCAATAAAATTTTCATTATCTCCAATATCTATATATAATATGTCTGAATGGAAAATCAGGTGTGAAGTTTGATTTTCTTTTATCTCTATTGTTTGCGTTTGGGCAAAGCATTGGAAAGAGAGTAGTAAGCCCACTCCCCAAAGTGTTAGTTTTCTTCCCGATAAAAACCGGGATTTCATTTCATTCAACATTTTGTTACTATTTATAAGTTTTGAGCCTCAAACAGCATTACCGTATAACCTGCAGGAACAAAAGCAGTCTGTTTTTGATTAGCTTTTCTACCAAGTTTAATGGATAAATTTCCAAGGGTATTTCTTAATCCAAGATTACCAGCATCTGCTAAACCTTGATTGATGGCTTGTTTGGTAGCATCTTGATAAGCTCCATCAATATAAATGCCTGGAATACCATCTAAATCATAGACGGATAAAGAAGAGGGGATGACTTTACCATTGAGATTGATAGAAGAAATATTGACATAAAGTCGATTACTACTTATAGAACAGATACCATATAATAAGGTGTTTTTCGGAATCCCGAATTGTCCATACATACCAGAATCTAAAAGCCGTAATTGAATTTTATCTCCTGTTCTAAACTTCTGTTTTTGGTCAATTACTGCTTTGAGTGCTTTCGCTTGTGCAGCAAAAGGGTCTATAGGAGCAAGGTTATCAGTATTATCAATTGGTACTTTTTTGACGTTTAAATTTAAATCATCTCTTAGACCAGTTGTAGTACTGAAGGAAAGCCCATTTTTTTTAGTTTTTGCTTTGTTGCCTACAGCTGAATTTGAAGAAGTATTTGTACCATGAAAAGCATCATATTGAGTCTGACTATCTGCCAAGCCTTTTTGATAAGCCGCTGCTTCGGCACTTAAGGTACTTTGGTCTAAAGCTTCTCGTTTTTGTCTATTTTCTACTTTAGCAGCTGCTAAACGTTGTTTTCTTTGCTCTTCCAGAATATGGTATTTACTTTTCTTGTCTTCCTTAATTTTATTCATCAAATAATTCAAATCATCCGTAGCCGTGATAGAATCGACTTCCATATTATTAGAAATACCAGGCGTATTTTCTGGGTTATCAGATAGGGTAGGAGAGAGGTCTTCATCAAAACCAGCAAGTGTTTCATCATTAACGCCCATGCTTTCTGAAAAAACGGATTTACCCAATTTCCTTTTGGCTCTAGCCATCAAGAAACTTTCACTTTTTTCCGCTTTAATCATTTCCTTTTTACTAAGGTCAAAAACCTCACTTGCTTTGGTTTTTGTGGAGATATAATTAATGTCATCTTGTAAGCCAACGGCCATTGATGCGGCTTGAATGTTTTTCTTGACGGTACTTTTTTTGATGTTTACAGACATATATATAAGGCCACCAATAAGTACCAATAAAATGGGTAAAGCATAAATGATTTTAGGAAAACCGCCATCAGGCGATTTGAAAAGTTGTTTTAGTTTGCTCATTTTTATTTTTTATTCATTTCGACAAATTGGATGCGATTGTTTTTGTGGACTTCAAAACCTCCGATTAATAATCCATGTGGGTTATCATCCGTTCTAGCCACTTCTCTTAAATCCAAAGAAGTAATTAGATTTTTGATAAGAAAGCCAACTTGGGTTTGCACGATTTCTTTTCCATATTGAACTGCTTTATAGGGATAGACATCAATATTGACTTTAATAGAATCTAGCTCATATTTGATTTCCACATTAGAAGAAATCAATTTTTTATAATAAGAATCTCCCCGTTTATCCATAAAAGCCTTGACCGAGGCATCCCCCATCAAAAGAATTTGGTCCACCTTCTTTTTAATTTCATCAGGATTAGGCGTGATGTCATAAAGTTGTGCATGAAAATTTCGGACTTGTGCTTTGACTTCTGCTTTTCGGTTTTCATTAGCGGAAATCTGATAAGCAGTTAACGTATTACCAAAACCATTGGTAATGTAGATTTTACCCTTTCCCTTGGTGACCATATTCATAGCTACGACCATGACCATTCCACAAAAGAGAAAGGAACTGAGCAAAGTCAAGATGGCAATAAGCCGAGTTTGTTTAAAAGCAGTATCTATATTCATAAGACTGTGTAATCTTTTAGTATTAAGCGGTGTTTCGGCTTTTCCTTCAATTCTTGGTTCAACTTTCAACGATTGATTTTTAGGTTTAACACCTGCTATTTTTAATAATAGTTCTTTCATGTACGAATGGTTATCATAAGCGAATGTTTATTAGGAGCTAGTCAATTATTTAGGAGCAGTATATCTGGCTCTTTGAGCCGCTTTTCCAACTGCTCCGCCTGTCTGAACTACCCCTTTACCAATAGTGGCAGATAATAAAGAACCCATTTGACCGATACCAGCCCCAGAAATCACCCAACCTGCGACAATGGGAACGGTGATATAGCCAACAATTAAAATCAATAAAAACATCCAAGCCCATTGAGTCAAAATCACCGAGTTAACAGTATCTTCTAAACCCAAACCTTTTGTCCAAAAGCCACCACTTTCTACAATAATTCGCCAAAGTCTAACCGCTATTGCCTCAAAGACATTACCGATTCCTAACCAAAGATGCACCGAAAGATACCGAGCCAACCATTTCATATAAGCAGCTTCAAAGCCTGGGAAAACAGAGATACCAATTACTAGAGGCCCGACTATGTAAAGCACTACTAGAAAAAAGACTCGCAGCGTATTAATAATGACTAGAATGGCATGCGATAGTCGGAATAGAACTTCTTCCAAAAAGCGCATCATGGCTTGATAGAATTTTTCTCCAACCCATTTAAAGACATTCAAACTTTCAGTTACTGCATCGGTAAATCGGTCAATGGCAGCGGATACACCTTCATCTTCTTCGGCATGAATATCCTCAATACCAATCAAATGTTGGTCATCATCCGTATCGGGGTTTAAATCTCTAGTCTTTAAAATTTCAGTCACTCGGACTTCATCGGTGATGATGGCAATACCTAAAGCTTGATTGACGCCCATTGCAATGCCATCCACGACTAGCATAAATTGAGGATATAAAGCTAAAACCAAAGCCAATGCAAAAGGGCGAAAAGTTTTAAGGGTAAAAAGGTTACCCCCTAACATTCCTTCATAAGAAAGTTTAGCGATATATAGTAAAGCTCCAAGCGCTCCAATAGCTTGACCAATCCAAACAATTTCCCCACCGATGGTGATTAAATCATTACGGATAATTTCTAAAACGTCCTGTATCTCATAAAATCCCTCCATTTGTTATATTTTATAGGTGTGTAGCATACGCTGTGAAAATCAACTCATACTTCCTTAAATAATTTGCCAAAAGTTTCAAATTCCTTTTGCGTTCTTTTTAATTTATACCAAGCTCTATTGGTTCTGCGAACGGTAGCTTTCATAGCTGCCTTAACTGTTTTTGCTTGTTTCAAAGCATTTTTAATTAGTAGAATTCTTCCCTTATCATCAATGATGCCCATATTTTTTTGAGTGGCTAAATCAAAGACTTCAAAGATTCTAGTGGACTCATTAAAGAGTTGGAGTAGGATCCAACGGTATCTCCATTTACCTGCAAAATCTTCGGCTTTGTCAATTTGGTCGAGCGAACGAATAAAGAGTTCATAGATGTCTTTTTCCGTTTCAATGAGCTGTCGAGTCATTCTAAGATTCTGCACGATTTTACTAACCAGTTGAGAAGCCTCTTTAAAGAAAGTTTGCACTTTAGAAATCTTTTCAATGAAAGGACTTTCAAAAAATTGCTTGAGTCCAGTTGCGGCAGTTTCGGTCAATGCCTCAATTTTAGTAGTGGCATTATGATTAGGGTCAATGACAGCAGTTACTTGACCAATTACAGCAAGCGAGAAACCAAAACAGATAAATAAGGTGGCAACAAATTTGCACATAGGAAACATATTGAGTGACCGATAGCTAATAAATTATTGGGGGGTAATTATTAGCTAATCGGTCACTTGGTTTTAAATAAAGCATTAAATACTTCTGCCTCTTTTTTCAATCGGCTGTACTGATATATTTCTCGATTAATTCTTCTTAATTGACCTCTCATTGCTCGTTTTAATTTCAACATCTCCTGATAAGTCTCCTTGATAATTTGCACCCTTCCTTTATCATCTATTGTAAAGGCATCTTGTTCGATTATATTAGAGAAGATTTCAAACACGGAACTCGCTTCAGCTGATATAGCTAATAGTATTTGGGCGTGCTTCCATTTGTCCAAAAAGTCTAAATCACCCATTCCATCTTCATCTAAATCGGGATTAGCATTGAGACCAGTAATGGCATTATCAAAAAGCGTTTTAATATCTTTATGCGTATCAATAATGCGTTCGATATAGCGGAGATTAGTGACCACATGACTAACAAAGGTTTGCGCCTTCTTGAAAAATTCCTGTGTTTTTTTAAAGGTGTTGACCAGAGGAGCAGCCGTTTCTTTGATAAATTGAGAGGCTTGCTGAACGACGGAAGAAGTCTTACTGAGCCATCTGCCAAAATAATCTACCACGGGTATTTGTGGGTAAATAGGCGTAAGAGCTGCCAATTGCAGGAATAGGATTAAGCCAATGATTTTTGTGTTTGTTTTAGTCATAGTATCTTAGTTTATCTCAAATTAGTTTACCTCAAAAAAAGCGGAATAAGTTTTTAACTGCCTACGCTGTCTGCGATAAGTGTAAATCTGTTTATTGATTCTGCGAAGCTGCGCTCTCATGGCTCTTTTAATAAGGAGCATATCTTTATAAGATTTTTCTAAAAAGATAATTCGCCCTTTATCATTCATCGTAAAAGCATCATCTTCTATCAAATTCGTAAAGAGTTCAAAAACGGAGGCTGCCTCCTTAGTAAAAACCAGTAATATTTGCACCTGTTTCCATTTATCTAAAAATTCCAAATCGTCAATTCCATCGCCATCTTCATCAATCGGCTGATTTAGTTTATTAATGGAGCGGGTGTAGAGTTCAATGATGTCTTTTTCGGTTTCTACAATTTCTCGCACCATTCGCATATTCTTCACAGCCCCTGAAACGATAGTTTCCGCTTTGCGAAAAAAATCTTGAATGTTTTTGATGTTTTCTTGTAATGGACGCTCCTTTTTGAGTAGGAAATTGGTAACGCCTTCCGCAATAGAAACAATCGTATTCGACCCTATTAATTCTCCATCTATTACTGCGCCGACTGGAATTTGGGCGAAGGAAATAGGCGTTAGAAATAGACAAACTAAGCATCCATATAATTTTAAATAGTCCATATCAATCTGTTTTTCCAAAGAGGCGGTTAAAAACTTCCAATTCCCTTTTTTGGCGTTGGAATTTATAGGTGGCTCGATTAGCTCTGCGGATGGTGGCTCTCATGGCACGGTAAACACTTCGAGCCTCTTTTAGTGTTTGTTGGATAATGCGAATGCGTCCTTCATCGTCCATCACGCTTTGCCCTTCCGTATGCGCTAAATCAAAAGCCCCAAATATATTTCGAGATTCCCAATAGAGTTGCCCTAAAATCCATTGGTATTTCCATTTATGTACTACATTTTCGGAGGCATTAATTTGGTCAATCGAGCGGCTAAAAAGTCGATTAATCTTCTTTTCGGTTTCAATAAGGTCATGCGTCATCTTTAGATTTTTAATGACTAGATTCACCGTTTCCGATGCTTTTTTAAAAAAGTCTTGGACTTTAGAAATCCGTTCTTTCCAAGGCAGGATTTCTTCACGGATTGCGCGAGATGCGGTCATGACCACTTTTTGAATACCGCCAATTAAATTATTGCCAACATCAAAAACAGGAGATGCTAGAATTTGCGCCTGCATAGTGGGGGCGTGAGCGATATTAAAAATGAAAATGCACAGCATTTGAACCGCTAAGGGCTGAAAGGCTATCCCAAAAATGGGTGTTTTTTTAAAGTTAGTTTTCTGCATAATTTTAAAAATAAAGTAAAAGGGCGGGAGTATCCCCCCATACCGTTACGGTTATATTGACCTGTAAACGGATCCCTTTTTCCAATCATCTAAACACAAACTACTCATTGCTATGAGCTCTTTGAGAAAAATTCCTCGTAAATCTTAATTTCCTTTTTTAGTCTTTGGTATTGGTAGACCTCTTTATTAATTCGTCTAAGTTGGGCACGAATAGCCGCTTTAATACCAAGCGCATCTTTATAGGCATCCCGAATTAAAGTCAACCGTCCCTTATCATCCATGGTAAATGCATAGCCCATAGTCGAATCTTCCTCAATGACATTGCGGAACAAGTCAAAAACATTAGCCGATTCCGAGGCAATAGCCAGTAAAATTTGGACATGTTTCCATTTGTCCAAAAAGTCAAAATCATCTTCGCCATCACCATCTGCATCTTTTGGCGCATTAATAATATCAATAGACTGGTTGACTAATTGGGCAATTTCTTTTTCAATCTCAATGATTTTACGCACCATCGCCATATTTTTCACGACCCCATTCACAACCATTGATGCCTTGGACATAAATTCTTGTACCTTTTTGATATTATCAACAAAAGCAGTCACTCTAGTATTAATGACTTGGGAAGCAACTTGCACCTCTTCCATAATTTTACTCCATTCCCGATGTTTTCTATCCTTAACGGGCACTTGACTAAAAGTTAGATTTGCCAAAAAGGAGAATAATACCAAACAGCTTATTTTCTTTGTTATATTCCCCGATATAAATCGGGATTTCACTTCGTTCAACATAGTTCTATTTTTATCCTAAAGCTGAAAATTGCATTAAACTAATAGCTGTGCCAAGACCAGCTAAAACCAAGGCGGTAATCAATCGACCTTTTGCATGTTGATGTTTAGTAGCAATACCTAAACCGATACCTATAATCAGGAGTGCTACAAATCCAAGTAACATTGCCAACATACCCAGAATAGGAATGAGCAAACATTGTTTGTGAACCGCTTGCGGATGGGATGCAATAGTAAGGTCATAATTCCGAGAATAATGCCAGCTGTACCTAAGCCCTTCGATAGTGATTGATACTTTTTAGTAATAGTCGATTCCATAATTTTCGTTTTTTGCCTGCCATTAAACAGGAGTAATTTGATAATAGTCTAACCAGCACTAGATTCCAGACCTTTGAAAACAATTGCCTTATAATTCCTATCCTCCGCCCCCAGCGCATATTGGACTTGTTCCTTGATGTATCGAATAAATTCTCCCTGGTCCTGCTCTTGAACAGATGGATTTTCTCCCCGAAGTACCTGATGAACTCGAATGATACCAATCCCGACAACTGCCAAGTCCATTTTGATTTTACAGTTTTCAATTTGCCGAATGAAAAACTGTTTGTGTTCGCCAACATTAAAAACGGTTTCTAATTCTTTTTCAAAATCAAGTTGGTCAGCTGGTTTGACAGCACCCAATAATTCTTGTCGGACCTCTTCCTCGGTTTTGGTTAGTATCTCTTTTGCCGTCTCCATTTTTTCATAACTGGATTCATAAGTATTGAAACTCGCCTCTTTTTTGAGTTTATCCAGATTTTCCCGAAGGGCATCAATGCCACCAGCTTGATGGGCATCATTTACCTCAGTCGTAGGATAAAGGGTGTTTTGCCTTTTCGTTTGTGGTAAAACAAAAAGCATTAGTAAAATCAGCCCTCCAAAACCCGCTAAGATTAGGGTTTGCTTGGCTTGAAATATTTCCCTCAGTTTGTTATAATTCAATAATTTTCTCATAAGTATAAATTAAAAATTGGGTGTGGGTGTATGTACTATCAAAGTGGTTCAGTTAATTTTTTAAATCCGCCCCTTTGGCGGACAGGTCCAAATATTTAATAATGCCATATTCCAAGTCACCATGTTTTTCCGCTAGCTCATCAATCATCACCGAGTCCGCCGCCTCGGTGGTATACATAGCGACCTCTTCGGGTGGTACTAATACGGAGTAAACTTTGCCAACTTGCCCTAATCGGATATAGACGTCTTTGGAGCGTTCCCCTGCCAATGGTACTTTATTAATACTCATGACCTTTTTAGTTTCCGATTCAGGCAGTCCAAGTAATTTAGCTAAATCTTCAAAGCGAGTTTGGTATTTAGTTTGGTCGAGTAAAATCTGTATATCTGCATTATTCAAAATCGTATTTTTAACAAAAGGATTGCCAATAATGTCTTCGAGTTCCTGCGTAATGATACCCACCGAGCCGTTAAATTTCCGAACGGTTTTGTACAAGTATTTTAAAAATTCTGCCATCCCTGCATTAGAGATTGCCGACCAAGCCTCTTCAATAAGTATAATCTTTTTGATTGCTTTGTACTTACGCATTTTGGCAATAAAAGCATCCATAATGACAAGTGCTACAATCGGAAAAATAACAGGGTGGTCCTTAATTTCATCAAGTTCAAAAACACAAAAAGGTAAATCAGCAATGGAAAATTCTTCGGCACTATTCAGTAGATAATCGTACTCTCCACCTTTATAATAAGGTTTGAGCACCATTTTGAAAGAGACAAAATCAAAGTAGGCTTTTTCCTCTTCCAAAAGCAGTTCCGCAAATTCAGTAGTCACAAACTGATAAAAGGAATTAAAATTAGCCTCGACCTTTTCTTTATTTATATCAACCCTGTTTAAGTACTCATAATAAGAGATGATACATTTTGAAAGTATCGTATATTCTTCTTTAGAGATGTCTTGATTTTCTCCTTTCCAAAGGGTAAAAATCAACGTCTTTAAAGATTCTTGTTCCTCTAAATTTTTGCTTTCGCCATCAGGAACAAAAAAGGGATTAAATGCCATTTTAGATTTAGCGGTATATTCATAATACCTGCCACCCATGTAATTACAGAGCCTTCGATAAGAACCACCCACATCAATGATGGTAATATGATAGCCTTGTTCTAACAGTTGTCGAACCATAAAATTGACAAAGAAGGATTTACCAGAACCTGAAGGACCGAGGACAAACATATTTCGATTCGTAATCCACCCGCGTTTCATAGGCATATCCCAAATGTCAACGGTGATAGGAATACCATAATCCCGTTCTGAAAACTTGACCCCTTCAATACCAGAATTTTTAGGATTGGTCTCAATAGGAAAAAAGAGACAAGCTGTATCCGAAAATTGAATTTGATATTCACTTTCAGGTAAGTCCGCCGCATTGCCAGGCGTACAAGCCCAAAAGACATTGGCACAATTAAAATTACGTTGGACAAAAACTTCCATTTTAGTCAATGCATTATTTAGCTGATTTTCTGCTTTAACAAGTGCCTCGCCCTTTCCCCAAAGCATCACATTTTGATTAACATATACCAGAATAGCCCCCGAATCTATTTGAGCAGAAAGGCAATTATCATATTCAATGACCAGTTGCTCGTTTTCTCTACTTTTAAAAGTCATAGACAAAATCTTTTCTCGCTTTCGAGATAGTAATTTCACCAATATATTCGGGTCATTCTTTCGAATAATGGTATTGACAATATGGGGAAAAGCAAACCCAATACCGATAGGGTAGGTGACTGACCGATCGAAAAATTCATCAATATTTACGGCACTATCAATTTCTGACGGCATTTCAATATCCGCCGCGATCGAATTATAAATAACCACCTGATTATCACCAATTCTAATAAAATCTTTTTCAAAAGCAATGTCTTTTAAAATCTGACGACTACCAAGATTATAATACTCGTTGAGTAATTGGACAATTTCCTTTCCTTGTAATAACCTATTCTCAATACCTGCTGCAGAAATAATATGCTGTACTTTTCGGAGGGTGTTTTCAAATTCTGAAAGGCTATCCGAAATATCCCTTTTGACCAAACGACCAGAAATGAGTGTGGTCAAAATATTAGAAGTAAAAGCATCAGCTAAAGGGTTCTTAGTAATAATCAAATAGCAACGATGTTCCAAGAATGCTCTTTCATTGAACTTTCGTTCGTAAGCAGCAGACAAAAAGGTAGTGCCCTGTCCATTGCGTTTGTAGGTTCTAGGCACATAATAATCCTGTTTGTGTAAAATGTATCCGTTGGGTATCGCTTTTACAATCCGATTGAACATATCCGCAATAGCCTCTAACCCACCTTCAGATAAAGAATAAGCTTCAGGCATGGTTAAGACTAATTTAGCCGAAATTGCCTGTGTTTTACTTAACACCAAATGGTTTTCAATTTTCCAGATGGGCATTCTTTGAGAAAGGTTGATGTTTTTCATGTGTTTGTGATTTGTGATTGGTAATAAGTGATTGGATACAAGTCTAACCCAGTCTCCAATCATTTATCACCATTCACTACTAAGTTTTTAGTAAAAAGCGGAAAATCATTTTTAATATGTTTGGGCTGTAGCAATTTTGCAAAGAGTATAATCAAACCGTACTGACCGTACTTAATTCCGATATTGTAAATGTAGAAGGTGATACCACCACCAACAGCAAGCGACAAAAAGAGCATGAACCAATTACCGCCATTAGAAGTAATACCTGCAGTAATGATTGTAATGATGATAGTGGCTGCCATTAAACCGAGGTAGTTTAAACTCAAAGACATGTAAGACAGGTCTTTGAGCTTGTATGTTTTTTTCTTGATTGCCATAATCTATTATCCGATACCAAAGAAAGATTGAATAACGGTAACGGCAACAATCAAAAAGATGGCAGAACCGAACCAACCAGCAGCAGAAGACATCACGTCAGGATCACCCATTTGCCATTTCATAAAAGTGCGAACTGCACCAAGCAAAGCGATGATTCCTGCCATGATGTAGACCAATTGCTGAATAGCATCGAAGTACCCTTCGATGCCCGTTGCAGCTTCTTCAATAGCCGCTTGACCATCTGCTAAATCTTGGGCATTGACACCCGTGACCATTAATAGTAGGAATATTAATAGAATGGGGCTAATGATTTTTTTAGTGCTTGAAGATTTAGGATTGAGTGTAAATTTTTTCATGTCTAAAGTAAATTTTAATAAGATGAAAGATTAACCTCGTAGGAGGCATTAAATATTTTTTTTGGAAATAGACTGAATGACTTTGGTTAGTGCCTTGTCGTCCATTATTTCTTCGGTGTCAGCTAAAGCTCCGAATAAATTTTCTTTAGGGGTATCAAGGGTTTGCTCCGCTTGTAAATCAATGACCATTTCCTCTAGGTTTTCAAGTAGTACTTCTTGGCTATCCGCAGCTATTGTTTGGTCTAATAAAGATGTTGCTGAATTAGATGCATCCAAGTCTTCAAAGTCGGGAGTAGGATTAACTGTGTTCTTACGACCAACCGTACTTTTAATACTAATTGAGTTTGTGCCGAAGACAGCATCTGTATCCAAACTCGGAGTAGGTATATTATCTGAAATAACAGGTATGGTAGCTGTGTGACCAATGACCTGTTGCTGGGCTTTTTTAAAGGCAGCTTTCCTTCGCTTATCCCAATTAAAAATCACGATGTAGTAAATAGTAGTTAATCCGAGAATTAGTAAAAATTTATTCATAGCAATTAATGATTATGATGCATTTAAAGTGACCGTTATTTTAAGCCGTCCTTACTCTTGTACTGGTCAAATCAAGTCTTTAAAATTGGGGGGTAATAGTTCTTGATTCTGGTCTATAGATTGCAGTAGTAAAAATTCGATAATCTGATAATTTTTCAAATCGGGGTAAATGAATTTATTCAGCTGTATCAGTATCTTTCTAGTTCTAGCAGAAGTATATTTGTCTCCCATCAATTCCCCATGATGGTTTTTTGCTTTATTTACTAATCCTTCTCTTTTTGTTTTTCGGTGACGTTTTTTGGAAGTCGTTGCCGTATTTTTTAGATGGTCATTAGCTTGTAAATTTGATTGTGCTACTTCTACCGTAGCATCCCCATTAATAGTAGCCTGTTCATTAGGAACAACCATTATCTGAGCATCAGTTGGTAGAGATTTAGTAGTTGTTTTTTTAGCAACCACTTTTGGTTGAACTAGTGGTTTTGTTTGAACAGCTATTGTCTTTTTTTTAGCTAGCCTTACAGAAGGTGGATTTTTATACTCCTTTGAGAAACCACCAACCACATCTAAAATATCTTCTAATTCATCTTCATCCATCTTCCTAGATTTAAGCGTTTACAGATTTGGTATTGTCAGCTTGAGTATCTCCAACCGAAGGATTAATATTTTGAACATTGGTCAAAACTAGTTTTGCAAAGTCCAGCATTTTAACTGCCTCCATTTTTGCCTTTGGAATTGGAAAGAGCGTAGAACGATAAGCAGTTTCATAAATCAGATACTCACTCATGTAAATCGGCATGAAGGGTAGTTTCTTCATTAAGAGAGGGAGCATCTTATTGATACGATGCCGACGAGGTACCCGATTAAAATACAGAAAGCAACTTTCGTAAACTGACGTAGGTTTGATTTTTTGAGTAATCACTTGATAAAACTCGATAGCACTCTTGAGCGAAAAATTATCTTTAGCAACAGGAATTAAAAAATGATTGATTTTGCGGTAAGCATTGAAAATACCAGGTTGATACATAGTCCCTGCTAAATCCAAAAAGATATAATCGTACTGGTCTATAATCTCCTCTAGAACAGTATCTAAATTTTTTAATTTAGTACGAACAATATGATAAGGTTTTCTATCTGCATATAACAATTCATAAGCGGATTGAAGTTTTTTACTTTTAGGGAGTACTTTTAATTCATCCTCTCTTCTTTTAGAAATAGAAAACTGAGCGTAATCTGCATCAATAATAGCGATGTTTAAACCAAAGTGGAAGAAGAAGAAATTGGCAAGTAGGGTAGTAGTAGTGGATTTGCCAACGCCCCCTTTTTGGCTGGCAACAGAAATAACTTTTCCCATAGTATTTTAATTTGTGTGTTGGTGGGATGGATAGTCTAAGCATTAGTTCTTAACTGTACCAAATAGCATTAATTGGGTACAGAACAAAGGTGTAATGTTATCTCAAGGAGCAAAAGCTCAAAGAAATGGAGGAAACAAAACAGGGAAGACTATAAAAATTAGTCTACCATCCAGAAAAATAAATTTGTGTAGTTAAGTGGAGGAAGTACCTCCAACAAGCATTTTTGTTCACGGATATTGTTTACCAATAGCGAACAAACTCTTGTTTAGACATGCGTAGTGTGTTGCGAGCAGAAACCGAAGTTTCTGAACAAACGAATAAGAAAAATTCGTTTAGATGTTAAAATTAAATTGTACAAAGGGGGAGGTTTCAAATCAGACTTTCCGAAGAAAGGTTGCTAAACTGAGAAGAATTGCACAATGCAAAGCTGAAAAATAATCATGGAAAAAGCAAGGTATAGCACACATTTATTTTTTTTAAAACTGAAATTAACGAATAAAAAATCAGTAAAAATACTTGACATAGAATAAAAATATGCTGAAACTTTCGCAGGAGAAAAAGCGGTAGATGAAAGTTAAAAAGTTAAAAAGTTGAAAAGTTGAAAAGTTGAAAAGTTGAAAAGTTGAAAAGTTGAAAAGTTGAAAAGTTGAAAA